>CAZFET010000195.1:0-6797 GCA_964517545.1 uncultured Burkholderiaceae bacterium | reverse complement strand
CCGCCGCAGTACACGATCATGAAGGGCGACACGCTCGAGCCGCTCAAGATCGTCGGCACGCGCGGCATGACGGTCGACAAGCAGGAGTTCCACCCCGAGCCGCGCGTCGCCTCGATCGTGGCCTCGCACTTCAAGCCCGAGTTCGTGGTCAACGTGAAGGAGACCGGCCAGACCCTGATGGTCGACTACTCCAATCTCGACGCGCTGAAGGTCACCACCATCGGCACCGCGCGCTTCCTGCACGACGGCGGCTGGGACTCGAGCAAGCGCTACTTCATGGTCGCGGCCAACCAGAGCAACAAGATCGCGGTGGTCGACGCCAAGGAAGGCAAGCTCGTGCGGCTGGTCGACGTGGGCAAGATCCCGCACCCGGGGCGCGGCGCGAACTTCGTGCACCCGAAGTACGGCCCGGTGTGGGCCACCGGCCACCTCGGCGACGAGACGATCTCGCTGATCGCCACCGACGCCAAGCGCCGGGACATCGCGTTCAAGGAAGTCGCCAAGCTCAAGGGCCAGGGCGGCGGCTCGCTGTTCCTGAAGACGCACCCGAAGTCGACCAACCTGTACGTCGACACGCCGCTGAACCCCGATCCGAAGATCTCGCAGTCGGTGGCGGTGTTCGACATCCGCAACCTCGACAAGGGCTACGAGGTGCTGCCCATCGCCGAATGGGCCGGCATCAAGGACGGCGGCGCGATGCGCGTGGTGCAGCCCGAATACAACATGGCCGGCGACGAGGTCTGGTTCGCGGTGTGGTCGGCCAAGGACAAGCAGAGCGCGCTGGTGGTCGTCGACGACAAGACGCGCAAGCTCAAGGCCGTGATCAAGGACCCGCGCCTGGTCACGCCGACCGGGCACTTCAACGTGCACAACACGCAGCGCGACGTCTACTGAGCGAGGAGCGCCACCATGAAAGCACTGCTGATCGCAGCGGCCGCGGCGCTCGCCGCCGGCGCCGCGCAGGCCAACAACGTCGACCAGGTGATGGACAAGGCCGGCTGCATGGCCTGCCACGCCAAGGACAAGAAGCTGGTCGGCCCGTCGTTCAAGGAGATCGCCGCCAAGTACAAGGGCCAGGACGTCGTCGCCAGGCTGATGGACAAGGTGCGCAAGGGCGGCGCGGGCTCGTTCGGGCCCGTGCCGATGGCGCCCACCGGGCCCGACAAGATCGGCGACGCCGACCTGAAGGCCGCGGTCGAGGCGATGCTGAAGTCCTGAGCATGCCGATGCGCGACGTGCTGCTGTCGATGGCGGCTGCGCTGGCGGCAGGAGCGGCCTGCGCGCAGCCTGCCGCACCCGCCGCTGCCGCACCCGCGGCGCCCGACGCCGCGCGGCAGCAGCAGCTGGTGCGCATGGTCCGGCAGGACTGCGGCTCGTGCCACGGCATGCGCCTGACCGGTGGCCTCGGGCCGGCGCTCACGCGCGAGGCGCTGGCCGACAAGCCGGTCGGCTCGATGGCCGCGACCATCTTCCACGGCCGCCCCGGCACGCCGATGCCGGGCTGGCGCGCGATGCTCAGCGAGGCCGAGGCGCGCTGGATCGCCGAGCGGCTGATGCAGGGCTTGCCCGAGGCCTCGCCGGAGCGGAGCGTCGCGCGATGAACGTGCCGCGCGACGCGCGACGCCGCGGCCTGCTGGGACTCGGAGCGCTCGCCGGCCTCGGCGCACTGGGGACCTTGTCGGGCTGCGCGAGCGCCGGCGCAACGGCCGCGGCGCGCGCGACCGCGCCGCCGCAGGCCGGCACCGGAGACCTCGGCGTCGTGGTGCAGCGCGCGCGCGGCGCGCTGTCGATCGTCAACACCACGCAGCGCACGGTGCTGGGCGAGGTGGGCGGGCTGGGCGACCTGTCGCACGCATCGGTCGTGTTCTCGCGCGACGGCGCCGACGCCTTCGTCTTCGGCCGCGACGGCGCGCTCACGCGCGTCAACCTGCCGGCGCGGCGCGTCACCGGCCGCGTGATGCAGGCCGGCAACTCGATCGGCGGGGCGATCTCGCAGGACGGCTCGCTGGTCGCGGCGCAGAACTACACGCCCGGCGGCGTGAAGGTGTTCGACGCGGCGAGCCTGCAGCTGCTGTGCGACATCCCGGCGCTCACCGCGTCGGGCGCGCGCTCGCGCGTGGTCGGGCTGGCCGACCTGCCGGGCCGCCGCTTCGTGTACTCGCTGTTCGACGCCGACGCGATCTGCATCGCCGACGTGTCCGACGCGCGCTCGCCGAAGCTGCTGCGCTTCGACGGCATCGGCCGCCAGCCCTACGACGCGCTGGTCACGCCCAACGGGCGCCACTACATCGCCGGGTTGTTCGGCGAGGACGGGCTGGTGGTGGTGGACCTGTGGGACGAGACGCCGCGGCCGCGCCGCATCCTCGCCGGCTACGGCCGCGGCGAGCAGCCGCTGCCGGTGTACAAGATGCCGCACCTGCGCGGCTGGGCCGTCGCCGGCCGGCACGCGTACCTGCCGGCGATCGGGCGGCACGAGGTGCTGGTGGTCGACACCGAGAGCTGGGCCGAGGTGGCGCGCGTCCCGGTGGCCGGGCAGCCGGTGTTCGCGATGGCGCGGCCCGACGGGCGGCAGGTGTGGGTGAACTTCGCGCTGCCCGACTACCACCGCGTGCAGGTGATCGACACGCCGTCGCGCCGCGTGGTGCGCACGCTCGAGCCCGGCGCCGCGGTGCTGCACATGGAGTTCACGCCGCGCGGCGAGGCCGTGTGGATCAGCTCGCGCGACGCGAACCGCGTGTCCGTGGTCGACACCGCGAGCTTCGCGACCCTGGCCGCGCTGGACGTCGACGCGCCCAGCGGCATCTTCTTCACCGCGCGTGCCGCGCGCGTGGGGCTGTGAGCGATGGACACGCGGCTCGATCCGCGCCTGGCGCTGCTCAACGGCTGGCAGCGCGACTTTCCGCTCGCCGAGGCGCCGTTCGCGCGCATCGCCGACGCGCACGGCCTCGACGAGGCGCGCGTGCTGCAGACGTACCGCGACGCGCTCGCCGACGGATCGCTCAGCCGCATCGGCGGCGTGTTCGCCGCCGGCGCCGGCGGCGCGGCGCTGCTGTGCGCGATGGCGGTGCCGGCCGCGCGGCTCGACGCGGTCGCGGCCGTCGTGTCGGGACATCCCGGCGTGAACCACAACTACGAGCGCGAGCACCGCTTCAACCTGTGGTTCGTGCTCACCGGGCGCGACGCCGCGCAGGTCGACGCCGGCGTGCGCGTGCTCGAGGCGGCCACCGGCTGCGCCGCGCTGCGGCTGCCGATGCGCCGTGCCTACCGCATCGACCTCGGCTTCGACCTCGGCGGCGCGCACGCCGGCACGCCGGCCGCGCGGCACGACGCGCACACGCGCAGCGCGGTCGCCCCGGCCGACGAGCCGCTGGCCGCGCTGGCCGAGCGCGGGCTGCCGCTGGTGGCGCGTCCGTTCGACGAGTGGGCAGCCGTGCTCGGCTGGCCACGCCGCGCGGTACTCGACACGCTGCGCGGCTGGCTCGCGCGCGGCACCTTGCGCCGCTTCGGCGCGGTGGTGCGCCACCACGAGTTCGGCTTCGCGGCCAACGCGATGACCGTGTTCGACGTGCCCGACCAGCGGGTCGACTCGCTCGGTGCGCGCCTGGCGCGCCAGGCCGGCGTGACCCTGTGCTACCGGCGCGAGCGCGCGCCGGGCTGGCCGTTCAACCTGTACTGCATGGTGCACGGCCGCTCGCGCGACGTCGTGCACGCGCTGCTGGCCGACGCCATCGGCGAGGCCGGGCTCGCCGACTGCGACCTGCGCGTGCTGTTCAGCCGCCGCCGCTTCAAGCAGCAGGGTGCGCGCCGCTTCGGCGCGGCGCCGGTGGAGAGCCGCGGTGGCGCATGATTTCGGCAACGCGCGCGGCGGCGGCGCCGCGGTGCTCGACGACACCGACGCGCGCCTGATCGACCGGCTGCAGGGCCACCTGCCGCTGTCGGAGCGGCCGTTCGCCGACGTCGGCGACGAGCTCGGACTGCGCGAGGACGAGGTGCTCGAGCGCCTGCAGCGCCTGCTCGCGCAAGGCGTGCTCACGCGCTTCGGGCCGCTGTTCCAGATCGAGCGTGCCGGCGGGCAGTTCCTGCTCGCCGCGATGGCCGTGCCGCAGGAGCAGTTCGCGCGCGTCGCCGCCATCGTCAACGCCATGCCGGAGGTGGCGCACAACTACCGGCGCGAGCACCGGCTGAACATGTGGTTCGTCGTCGCCGCCGCGTCGCCGGCGGCCGCACGCCAGGCCTGCGAGCGCATCCGCGCGCACACGGGCCTGCCGGTGTTCGAGTTCCCGAAAGAGCGCGAGTACTTCGTGCGACTGCACCTGCCCGCGCGCGGCGAGGAGGCCGGCGATGCCGCTGGCTGAGTTCGAGCGTCGCCTCATCGAGGCCACGCAGAGCGGCCTGCCGCTCGTGCCGCGCCCGTACGAGGCCGTCGCCGCGATGCTGGGCGTCACCAGCGACGTGGTGCGCGAGCGGCTGCGCCGCATGCTCGCCTCGGGCCTGGTGCGGCGCATCGGCGCCGTGCCCAACCACTACCGCCTCGGCTACGTGGCCAATGGCATGACCGTGTGGGACGTGGACGACGCGCGCATCGACGAGCTCGGGCCGAGCGTCGGCGCGCTCCCCTTCGTCAGCCATTGCTACCGCCGCCCGCGCGCGCTGCCGATGTGGCCGTACAACCTGTTCGCGATGGTGCACGGCCGCAGCCGCGAGCAGGTCGAGCGCCGCGCGCGCGACATCGCCGCGGTGCTCGGCGAGGCCTGCCGCGCGCACGAAACCCTGTACAGCAGCGCGATCCTGAAGAAGACCGGGCTGCGCCTGAAGGAAGACTGAACCATGTTCCGCATCAGCCAGTTCATGCGCCAGCTCGCCGCGGCCGAGCGCGACGGCGTCTACCCCGCGCCCGAGCACGCGGGTGTACCGGGCGCGCCGGGCGGGCCGGTGGTGATCTGGAACCTGATCCGACGCTGCAACCTCACGTGCCGGCACTGCTACGCGCTGTCGGCCGACCACGACTACGAAGGCGAGCTGAGCACGGCGGAAGTGTTCGCCGTGATGGACGACCTGAAGGCCTTCGGCGTGCCGGTGCTCATCCTCTCCGGCGGCGAGCCGCTGCTGCGGCCGGACCTGTTCGCCGTGGCGGCGCGCGCCAAGGCGATGCGCTTCTACGTGGGCCTGTCGACCAACGGCACCTTGATCGACGAGCCGATGGCCGACCGCGTGGCCGACGCGCGGTTCGACTACGTGGGCATCAGCCTCGACGGCATCGGCGCGACGCACGACCGCTTCCGCCGGCTGCACGGCGCGTTCGACCGCAGCCTCGCCGCGGTGCGGCACCTGCAGGCGCGCGGCGTGAAGGTCGGGCTGCGCTTCACGATGACCGCGCTCAACGCGCACGACCTGCCCGCGCTGCTGCGGCTGATGCGCGACGAGGGGGTCTCGAAGTTCTACTTCTCGCACCTCAACTACGCGGGGCGCGGCAACATCCACCGCGCGAAGGACGCGCACTTCGCGAGCACCCGCGCCGCGCTGGACCTGCTGTTCGACACGGCGTGGGCCGCCGCGCGCGAGGGTCGCGACGAGGAGTACGTGACCGGCAACAACGACGCCGACGGCCCGTACCTGCTGCAGTGGGCCGCCGCGCGACTGCCGCGCTGGCACCACGCGCTGCGCGAGCGGCTGCTGGCCTGGGGCGGCAACGCCAGCGGCGTGAACGTGGCCAACATCGACAACCTCGGCCAGGTGCATCCCGACACCATGTGGTGGCACCACACGCTGGGCAACGTGCGCGAGCGGCCGTTCTCGGCCATCTGGCAGGACACGAGCGACCCGCTGATGGCGGGGCTGAAGTCGCGTCCGCGCCCGGTGCAGGGGCGCTGCGCGCGCTGCGTGCACCTCGGCATCTGCGGCGGCAACACGCGCGTGCGCGCGCAGCAGGTCACCGGCAACGCCTGGGCCGAGGACCCGGGCTGCTATCTCGACGACGCGGAGATCGGCCTCGTCGAGACGGAGGCCGCGGCATGAGGCTGCCGTGGCGGCGGATGCTCGGCGCCGCGGTGCTGTGCGCGGCGCTGCCGCGTGTCGCGGCGCAGCCCGACCCGGTCGCGCTGTACGGGCAGCACTGCGCCGCTTGCCACGGCGCACAGCGCACCGGCGGCATGGGCCCCGCGCTGCTGCCCGAGAGCCTGGAGCGGCTGCGGCGACCCGAGACGCTGCAGGTCATCGAGAAGGGCCGCGTCGCGACGCAGATGCCGGGCTTCGCCGGCACGCTCGACGCGGCGCAGATCGCCGCCGTGGCGCAGTGGATCCACACGCCGGTCGTGCCGGCGCCGAAGTGGGACGAGGCCGACATCCGCGCGTCGCGCACGGCCGATGCGGCGGCGGCCACGTGGCCCGCGACGCCGAAGTGGAGCGCCGACCCGATGAACCTGTTCGTCGTGGTCGAGGGCGGCGACCATCACGTGTCGCTGGTCGACGGCGACCGCTTCGAGCGCCTCCATCGCTTCCCGAGCCGCTTCGCGCTGCACGGCGGTCCGAAGTTCACGCCCGACGGGCGCTACGTGTTCTTCGGCTCGCGCGACGGCTGGATCACCAAGTACGACCTGTGGAACCTCGCGGTGGTGGCCGAGGTGCGGGCCGGGCTGAACATGCGCAACGTCGCGGTGAGCGGCGACGGCCGCTGGGTGATGGCCGCCAACTACCTGCCGCACACGCTCGCGCTGTTCGACGCCGAGCTGAACCTGGTGAAGACCTATGCCGCCGCGACCCTCGACGGCAAGGCGAGCTCGCGCGTGTCGGCGGTGTAC
>CAZFET010000194.1:0-6845 GCA_964517545.1 uncultured Burkholderiaceae bacterium | reverse complement strand
CCCCATCAGCTTCTCGATGGCGCTGACCATCGAGCCGCCCAGCAGCTTGCGGATCCGGTCGGCGGCCAGCAGCACCGCGCCGGAGACCGCCATCGCCGCGGTCAGCGCGCCCACCCAGTCGAGCATGCGCTCGGGCTGGCGCGACGCGAGCAGCAGCACCGTGGCCATCGCCGACGGTCCGGCCAGCAGCGGCACCGCCAGCGGGAAGATCAGCGGCTCACGCCGGCCGTCGGCCGCGTACAACTCGCCGCCGCTGGCGAAGATCATGCGGATGGCGATGATCAGCAGGATCACGCCGCCGGCCACCTCGAGCGAACGCTCGGTCAGGCGCATGAGGTTCAGGAAGGCCTGGCCGGCCAGCATGAACACCAGCCGCACCGCGAAGGCGATCGCCACTTCGCGCAGCGCCACCCGCGTGCGGCGCGCCGGCTCGACGCCGCGCAGCACCGAGATGAAGATCGGCAGGCTGCCGAAGGGGTCGAGCACCAGCAGCAGCAGGACGAAGGCGGACAGGAAACTGTGGTCCATGGGCCACGATTGTCGGTCCGCGCCGCGCCATCGGGCGCCCGGCGCATCGTCGGCGCGATGTGCGCCGCCTAGAATCGGTGCACGCGCGCGCCATGAGCCGCGCCGTCTCACGCATCCCGTACCAGAGGACTCCCCTTCCATGAAGAAACACGCAATCGTCGCGGCGCTGGCCGCGGTCGCCGGCGGCAGCGCCCTCGCTCAGAGCAATGTCGAGATCTACGGCCGCATGAACATGACCATCGAGCGGCAGCAGGCCGGTGGCCAGTCGAGCAGCGCCATGGTCAACAACGCGTCGCGCATCGGCTTTCACGGGGTCGAGGACCTCGGCGGCGGCCTGAAGGCCGGCTTCACGCTCGAGCACGGCTTCAACGCAGACACCGGCGCGCAGAGCCAGCCCGCGTTCTGGGCGCGCCAGAGCGAGGTCAACCTCGGCGGCTCGTGGGGCATGGTGCGCCTGGGCAACTTCACCAGCGAGGCGTACTACGCGACGGCCGACTACGTCAGCATGCACAACCACGACACCGGCACGTCGTCGGACGCGCTGTACGCCTACCTCGGCCGCAACCGCGACAAGGTGGCCTACCGTGCGCCGTCGATCGGCGGCGTGACCTTCGAGGCGGCCGTCACGCAGCGCGACCTGCCGGGCGACACGAATCGCACCATCGACCTGGCCGCCAACTACGACGCCGGCCCGCTGCACCTGGGCGCCGGCTACGAGAAGAACGGCGACGCCAACCAGTTCGCGTTGCGCGCGCTGTACGAGATGGGGCCGCTGACCGTCGGCGGCTACCTGCAGCGCGACAAGAACGCCTTCGCGGCGAACGCCGGCAACCGCACCAACGTGCGTCTGGTCGCGAGCTACGTCGTCGGCGTCAACGAGTTCCACGCCAACCTCGGCCGTGCCGGCAAGTCGGGCAACGTCGCCGACAGCTCGGCCACGCAGTGGACGCTCGGCTACAACCACAACCTGAGCAAGCGCACGAAGGTCTACGCCTTCTACACGAAGCTCAGCGACAGCGCGGCCGGCCTGTACGGCGGCGACTTCAGTTCGCTGGCCGCCGGCATCCGCCACAACTTCTGACAGCGCGCGCGCCTGAAACGCCAACGGCCGGTCGCGAGACCGGCCGTTTTGCTTCGACCGTGCACTCCTGCGGCGGACCGCCGCTAGCCCTTGACGGCCCTGAAGCAGACGAACACCGGGTAGTCCCGGTCGTGCTGCGTCAGCAGCTCGCGGTCGACCTCCTCGGCCGCCAGCCCGTGCAGGAAGGCGCAGGCCGTGTCGACGTTGCCGAAGCTCTCGACCGACGCCTCGGCGAAGTGCTCGCGCAGCATGCGCTCGATGCACTGCGGCGTGAACGACTGGTAGTGGCCCCAGCGATCGGCGTCGAAGCGGCTGATCTGGCTGATGCCGCCCACGCTGCCGAGCATCACGCCGCCGGGTGCGAGCAGCGCGGCGGCATGCCCGATCGCCACGCGCGGCTCGTAGATGAAGTTGAACACCTGCGTCGCGATCAGCAGGTCGAACGACGCCGCGTGCGCCGGATTGCCCACCTGCAGGTCGCACACCACGCAGTCCGGCGTGCCGTCGTCGGCGAACTCGAGGTGGTGGGCCTGCATCTTCGGGAACCAGGCACGCAGGTACTCGGTGCCGCCGACCTCGAGGCCGCGACCCGTCCGTTCGGACGCGTGGCGTTCGAAGTAGCGATCGATCCACCAGCGGTCGATCGACAGGCCGCGGTCGCGGCCGAACACGCGCGAGATCGGCTGGCCGGGCGTCTGCACCACGTGCATGCGGACGAACGGCCGCGCCAGGCCCTTCAGGCGATGGGCGAGGCGGGTGTAGAGGAGTTGCATCGGCGAGGCCCCTGTGCTGTGTCGTCGCGGCCGCAGTGCGGCGCGGCGCACCCTACCCGATCTGCGCGCCCGGCGCCACCCCGAAGGCGCGAGGCCCGGCGCCCGTCCCGCGGGCCCGGCTCGGCGCGTGGCGGCCGGGCTCAGCGCCTGGCGGCCAGGGTCAGGACCGCCGCGGCGGGCGTCTGCGGCCACAGCGGCACGTACTCGACCTTCGCCCAGCGCTCGACGAAGTCGCGGTAGTGCGGCGAGAACGGCAGCCCCGACTGCCCGCCGGAGTGCACGAAGCGCGAGCGCGCGGGCTCGCCCACGTCGTACAGCGCGCGCAGGCTCGGACCGTGCTCGTTCAGGTAGACCTCGCCGGTCGTCGCGTCGGCGCGGAACGAGACGCGCGAGGCGTTGACCGTGAAGGTGTCGCCGCCCACCGGCGTGCGCAGCTCGAAGAAGCGCGCCAGCGGCTTGACGCGGCTGAACGGCCGGTGCTCCGAGCGCGCCTGGTGCGCCTCGCCCCAGCGCCAGCGCGCGACGTCGGCGCCGTGAACTCGCTGCAGCTCGTCGAGCGCGCGCGTGAACGCCGCGGCCGCCTGCTGCGCGCAGGTCTCCGCGGCCGGCGTCGCCTTGTCGTCGCACCACCACGCGTCGTCGCGCGCGATCACGCCTTCGAGCGCGTCGCGGAAGGTGCGCGTGCCCAGGGTGCGCTCGTACAGCTCGGCGCCGATCTCGTCGGCGAACACCACCTGCGTCAGGTGCCGCGCGAACGCCCAGTACACGAGCGGCGCCGCCGCGTCGGCGCGCATCGTGCCGTCGAAGTCGCGCAGCGCCTGGCGCGCCGCCGCCGCGAGCGCGTGGGTCGAGCCGCCGGCCGCCCGCTGCAGCCACGGCAGCAGCGGCGCCGCGGCGAGCGATTTCACGTCGGCCTGCATCGCCGCGAACGAGTCGAGGTCGTGCTTCGGCCGCGCCTGCAGCAGTTGCTCGATGCGCTGCTGGCGGTACGCGGCCGTCCACTCGCTGGTGATGAAGTGCGGATAGTCCGGGCCGTGGATCTTCTGGTTGGCCGTCGCGATCCAGCCGCGTGCGGGGCTCAGCTCGCGCGGGGTCTGCGCCGGGTCGACGAAGCCGGTCCAGTCGTAGCGCGCGTCCCAGCCGGGCGCCGGTACCAGGCCCTTGAGGTCGTGGGCGGCGGCGCGCACCGGCACGCGGCCCGGGGCCACGAAGCCGATCGCGCCGTCGCGGTCGGCGACCACCATGTTCTGCATCGGCGCGACCCAGCGCCGCGTGCCCTCGACGAACGCGGCCACGGTGCGCGCGCCGGTGAATGCGAGGCCGGCGCCGACGGCGTCGGCGTCGGGGTCGAGCGCGGTCCAGCGCAGCGCCAGCGCGTACGCGGGCTTGCCGCGCGGCCCGATCACGTCGTCGGCGCCGCCGGCGTCCGAGATCACCGGACCGTGGCGCGTGGCGCGCACCGTCAGCTTCACGTCGGGCTGCCCCTTGACGCGGATGGTCTCCTCGTACGTCTCGAACGCAGCCCAGCCGTCGGGCGTCTGGTAGCGCGTGGGGTCGTCGGGCTTGATGCGCTCGAGGTACAGGTCCTGCACGTCGGGGCCGGTGTTGGTCCAGCCCCAGGCGAGGTGATCGCTCTGGCCGAGCACGACGAGCGGCACGCCGGGCATGGTGGCGCCGGCCACGCGGCCCGTCGGCGTCTCGATGCGCGCGAAGTACCACAGCGGCGGCGCGGTGAGCTTGAGGTGCGGATCGTTGGCCAGCAGCGGCTTGCCGGTGGCGCTGAGCGCGCCGGAGACGACCCAGTTGTTCGAGCCCACGCCTTCGACGCCGCTGTCGATGGTCGACGGCGACGCGTACGGCTGCGGCGCGTGCAGCAGCGCGCGCGTGCCGAGCTCGGTGCCGACCCGCAGCTCGCGGTACAGCGCGGCGTAGTCGGCCGTCTGCAGCGGCGCGTCGCCGGGATACGGCGGCAGCAGCTCGCGCACGCGCTGCACCGGCATCTTCAGCGCGAGCCGCATGCGCAGCAGCTCGGCCGACCAGTTGCCGCCCAGGTCCCACGCCATCATGATGGTCCACGCCACGGTGTCGACGGGCGTCCAGGGCTCGGGCTGCACGCCGAGGATCAGGAACTCCGGCGGCCTCGCGCGCAGGTGGTCCGACAGGAAGGCGTTGACGCCGGCGGTGTACGCCTCGATGGCGCGGCGCGACGGCTCGGCCATGCGCAGCCACTGCGCCCCCGCGGCGCGGCGCACGCCGAGGGCGCGCAGGAACGTGTCGCTCTCCAGCGTGCCGGGGCCGAAGGCCTCGGCCAGCCGGCCGCTGCCGATGCGGCGGTGCGTCTCGAGCTGCCACAGCCGGTCCTGCGCGTGCACGAAGCCGAGCGCGAACATGGCGTCGAGGTCGCTCGCGGCCTTGATCGTCGGGATGCCGTGCGCGTCGCGCTCGATGCGCACGTCGGCCGACGGTCCCTGCACGCGCAAGGTGCCGTCGACCACCGGCAGCGCCCGTTCACGGTAGGTCCAGAACGCGATGGCGACCGTCGCGACGAGCACGACCACACCCACCGCCAGTCGGCGCACCCAACGCATTCGATACTCCTCGCGGGCCGATTCGTCGGCCTCTCGAGGACGATTGTCGGGCTACTTCGACAGCGCGAGCCTCAGGCCCAACCCGACGAACAACGCGCCGATCGCGCGCTGCATCCACGCCAGCGCGCGCGGGCGCAGCGCCAGGGTGGCGCGCGCGCGGCCGGCGGCCGCCGCCACGGCGAGGTTGACCACCGTGCCGCCGGCGTCGAACAGCAGGCCCAGGACCACCATGCCGAGCCACGCGAGCGGCGCGCCCGGCTCGATGAACTGCGGCAGGAACGCGAGGAAGAACAGCGCCACCTTCGGATTGAGCGCGTTGGTCAGCGCGCCCTGCCAGAAGGCGGCACGCGCCGAGCCGGCACCGGCCACGCAAGCCGTCGCGCCGGCCGCCCGCGCGCGCAGCAGGCCGACGCCGGCCCACACCAGGTAGCCCGCGCCCAGCCAGCGCACCGCCTCGAACGCCGCGGGCGACGCGGCCAGCAGCGCGCTCACGCCCAGCGCCGCCAGCGCCACGTGCAGCAGGCAGCCGAGCCCCACGCCCAGCGCGGCCGCCACCCCGGCGCGCGTGCCGCGGGCGGCCGCGTTGCCGGCCACGAACAGCATGTCGGGACCCGGCGTCACGGTGAGCAGCAGGGCCGCCGCCACGAACAGCGGCAGGTGCTGGAGGCCGAGCGCTTCCATCGCGGGCTCAGGCGGCGCGCAGGAAGTCGACCTTGCCGAGCTCGACGCCGGCGTGGCGCAGCAGCGCGTAGGTCATGGTCACGTGGAACATGAAGTTCGGGATGGCGAAGTGGCGCAGGTAGTTCTCGCCGTCGAACTTCAGCGGATCGCGGTTGCGCTGCGGGATCTCGATGGCGCGGCCTTCGGCCCCCGCGAACTTCTCGGCCGGCACCGACTTCACGAAGTCGATGGTCTTGCGGATGCGCGCGCGCAGCTCGTCGAGCGTGGTCTCGGTGTCCTCGTACTTCGGGATCTCGAGGCCGGCCAGCCGGGCCACGCAGCCCTTGGCGTTGTCGCTCGCGATCTGCACCTGCTTCGCGAACGGCAGCATGTCCGGCGCCAGCCGCAGGCCGAGGTAGTTGTCGGGGCTGAAGCGGCGCGCCTCGGCGTGGGCCTGCGCCTTGTCGAGCCAGGCGAGCATGTTGCCCAGCATCTGCAGCATCATCGGCACGCTCGCCGAGTACATGTCGATCGCCATCGCGCATCCTCCTGAGGGGTTGGGAAGGCGCGATGCTAGCGCCGCGCACGCCGCCCTGCCGGCGAGGCAGAATCGGCGGCGGCCATGAACATCATCATCCTCGACGACTACCAGGACGCGGTGCGCAAGCTCAGGTGCGCGTCCAAGCTCGAGCACCTGAACGCCAAGGTGTTCACCAACACCGTCAAGGGCATCGGCCAGCTCTCGGTGCGGCTGCGCGACGCCGACGTGCTGGTGCTGATCCGCGAGCGCACCGCGTTCCCCCGCGCGCTGCTCGAGAAGCTGCCGCGGCTGAAGCTGATCGCGCAGACCGGCCGCGTCGGCCCGCACATCGACCTCGAGGCCGCCACGCGGCTGGGCATCGCGGTCGCCGAAGGCGTGGGCGACCCGACGGCGCCGGCCGAGCTGACCTGGGCGCTGATCATGGCCTCGATGCGCCGGCTGCCGCAGTACATCGGCAACCTCAAGCACGGCGCCTGGCAGCAGTCGGGGCTCAAGGCCGCGTCGATGCCGCCCAACTTCGGCATCGGCATGGTGCTGCGCGGCAAGACCCTCGGCGTGTGGGGCTACGGCCGCATCGGCCAGCTGGTAGCCGGCTACGGCCGCGCCTTCGGCATGCACGTCACCGTGTGGGGCAGCGAGGCCTCGCGCTAGAAGGCGCGCGCCGACGGCCACGT
>CAZFET010000193.1:0-6888 GCA_964517545.1 uncultured Burkholderiaceae bacterium | reverse complement strand
GGGCGGTGTGCTACGCGGGGTGGTCCGGCGGCGGCACGGCGGCCATGGCCGTGATCGGCTGCGGCTGGTTCAAGGACCCGGTCACGGCCGTGAAGCTCGCCAGCATCTCGCTGATCGTGATCGGCGTGATCGGGCTGCATTCGAGCAGCCGCGCGGCGGCGTAGCGCGGCGGCATCGGGCGGCACGGGGCGGCGGCGCGACGCGCGCCGGCCGGCTACTTCGCCGGCACCGCGTCGTCCGGCATCTCGGGCGTGCGGATCTCGCCGGGCACCTTCCGGCGCGCGAACAGCAGGTACACGGCCGGCACGACGAAGATCGTGAGCAAGGTGCCGACCGACATGCCGCCCACGATCACCCAGCCGATCTGGCGGCGGCTCTCGGCGCCCGCGCCCGTGGCCAGCGCCAGCGGCAGCGCGCCGAGCACCATCGCGCCGGTGGTCATCAGGATCGGGCGCAGCCGCAGGCTCGCCGCCTCGACCACCGCCTCCAGCGTGTCGCGCCCCTGCTGGCGCAGCTGGTTGCCGAACTCGACGATCAGGATGCCGTGCTTGCTGATCAGGCCCACCAGGGTGATCAGGCCGATCTGCGAATAGACGTTGAGCGTGCCGCCCGACCACTGCAGCGCGGCGAGCGCCCCGACCGTCGACAGCGGCACCGACAGCAGGATCACGAACGGATCGACGAAGCTCTCGAACTGCGCCGAGAGCACCAGGAAGATGAACAGCAGCGCCAGCACGAACACCAGGCCGAGCGCGCCGCTGGAGGCGCGGAACTCGCGCGACACGCCGTTGAGCTCGGTCGCGTAGCCGGGCTGCAGCACCTTGGCCGCGGTCGCGTCCATGAAGGCGAGCGCCTCGCCGAGCGAGTAGCCGGGCGCGAGGTTGGCGGTGATCGACACCGAGCGCCGCTGGTTGAAGTGGTTCAGCTCGCGCGGGCTCACGGTCTCGCGCACCTTGACCAGCGACGCGAGCGGCACCATCGCGTCGCCGCGCCCGCGCACGAACAGCTTGTCGATGTCTTCCGGCGTGGTGCGGCCGCGGCCCTCGGTCTGCACGATCACGTCGTACTGCTCGGCGTCGCGCTTGTAGCGCGTGACCTGCCGGCCGCCCAGCATGGTCTCGACCGTGCGCGCGACCTGGTCGACCGACACGCCCGCGTCGGCGGCACGCTCGCGGTCGACCTCGAGGAAGATCTCGGGCTTGTTCAGCCTCAGGTCGATGTCGGGCTGCACGAAGCCCGGGTTCTTCGCCATCTCGGCGAGCATGGCCTGCGCGGCGCGCGCGAGGTTGTCGTAGCTGTCGCTGGTGACGATCACGTAGTTGAGCGGGCGCTCGCGGAAGCCCTGGCCGAGGCTGGGCGGCGTGATCGGGAACGCCGAGACGCCGGGCAGCTGCGCGAACTGCGGCTGCAGTTCGCGCGCGAGCTGCAGGGTCGTCTTGTCGCGCTGGCTCCAGTCGACCGTGCGCAGGAACGAGATGCCCTGCGAGACCGTCGGGTTGCCCGCCACCACGAACACGCGGTCGAACTCCGGATGGCCCATGACCATGCGCTCGATCGCGTTGAGGTAGCGCGCGGTGTAGTCGAGCGTGGCGCCGTCGGGCGCGCTCACGTTGGCCAGGATCACGCCGCGGTCCTCGAGCGGCGCGAGCTCGCTCTTCGCGTTCGAGAACAGGTAGGCGCTGCCGCCGCCGGCGCCCAGCATCACCAGCAGCACGATCCAGCGCCGCGCGAGCACGAAGCGCAGCGCGGTGGTGTAGCGGCCGGTCAGCCCCACCAGCACGCGCTCCATGCCGCGGTCGAACGCGGAGGGCCGGGGGTTGTGGCGCAGCAGCTTGCTGCACATCATCGGCGTGAGCGTCAGTGCGATGAAGCCGGAGACGATGACCGCGCCGGCCAGGGTGAGCGCGAACTCGACGAACAGCCGCCCGGTGCGGCCCGGCGTGAAGGCCAGCGGCGCGTACACGGCGGCCAACGTCAGGGTCATCGCCACCACCGCGAAGCTGATCTCGCGCGCCCCCTTGAGCGCGGCCTGGAACGGCGCGAGCCCCTCCTCGATGTGGCGGAAGATGTTCTCGAGCACCACGATCGCGTCGTCCACCACGAGGCCGATCGCCAGCACCAGCGCGAGCAGGGTCAGCGTGTTCACCGTGAAGCCCGCCGCGGCCATGATCGCGAACGAGCCGATCAGGCTCACCGGAATGGTGACCAGCGGGATGATCGACGCGCGCAGGGTGCGCAGGAACACGAACACCACCAGCGCGACCAGCGCGGTGGCCTCGGCGATCGTGGCGTAGACCGACTTCACCGAGCGGTCGATGAACACCGAGTTGTCGTTGGCCTGCTGCACGCGCACCGACGGCGGCAGATCCTGCTGGATGCGCGGCATCATCGCGCGCACGCCGGCCGACACCTCCAGCGGGTTGGCCGTGGCCTGGCGGATCACGCCGGTCGAGATGGCCGGCACGCCGTTGAGCCGCACGCTCGAGCGTTCGCTCGCGGCGGCCTGCTCGATGCGCGCCACGTCGGACAGCTTCACCGGGAAGCCGTTGACCGTCTTGACCACCACGGCGGCGAACTGCGCCACGGTGTTGAGGTCGGTGCGCGCCGTCACGCTGAACTCGCGCTGGCGGCTCTCGATGCGGCCGGCCGGCACCTCCAGGTTCTGCCGGCGCAGCGCGTCCTCGACGTCCTGCGTGGTCAGGCGGTAGGCGGCGAGCTTCTCCGGGTCGAGCCACACCCGCATCGAGAACCGGCGGTCGCCGTTGACCTGCACGTCGGCCACGCCGGGCACCGTCTGCAGCCGCGGCTTGACCACGCGGTTGATCAGGTCGGTGATCTCCAGCGGGTTCAGGGTCTCGCTCGTGAAGGCCAGCCAGATCACCGGGAAGGCGTCGGCCTCGACCTTGGAGATGACCGGCTCGTCGATCGCGTCGGGCAGCCGCGCCCGCACGCGCGAGACGCGGTCGCGCACGTCGGCCGCCGCGTCCTCGGGGCTCTTCGTGAGCTTGAAGCGCACCGTGATCTGGCTCTGCTCGGAGCGCGAGATCGACGTGATGATGTCCACGCTGTCGATGCCGGCGATCGAGTCCTCGAGCGGCTTGGTGACCTGCGACTCGATCACCTCGGCCGACGCGCCGACCAGCCGCGTGGTCACGTTGACCACCGGCTCGTCGATGCGCGGGTACTCGCGCACCTGCAGCAAGGTGTACGACACCGCGCCGATCAGCACGATCATCAGCGCCATCACGGTGGCGAAGACCGGGCGGCGGATCGAGGTCTCGGACAGTCGCATCGCGCGTCCTCCGCCGGCTCAGACCGGCGCGCCCGCGCGCGGCGTGGCGGGCGCCGACCCCGCGCCGGCCGGAGCGCTCGCGCCCGGCGCCGCGCCGTTGGGCCGCGCTGCGCCCGCGCCCGCGACACCACCGGAAGCCGCCGACGGCGGCCGGGAGATGTCGACCACGCGCAGCGGCACCGGCTCGGGACGCATCAGGCGGGCCTGCCCGGCCGTCACCACGGTGTCGCCGGTCTTCAGGCCTTCGAGGATCTCGACCTTGCCGGGCAGCCGGGCGCCGATCTTCGCCTCGAGGCGCTGCGACAGCTTCGAACCGTCGGGGCCGTCGATCACCTTGACGAGGTACTGCCGGTTGCCCTGCGGCACCAGCGCCTCCTCGGGCACGACGAGCGCGTTCTCGCGCGTGGCGAACACGATGCGCACGCGCGCGAACATGCCCGAGCGCAGCACGCCTTTCGTGTCGTCGAGGCGCGCGCGCACGAGCAGCGAGCGGCCGTTGGCGTCGAGCTGGGCGTCGATGGCCTCGACCTTCGCCTCGAAACCACGGCCGGGCCATGCGTCGAGCGCGACCTCGACCGGCTGCGCGGGCCTCAGCTGCGCGAGGAAGCGCTCGGGCAACCGGAAGTCGACGTACACCGCGCCGATGTCCTCGAGCGTCACCACGTCGGCGCCGTCCTTCAGGTAGTCGCCCACGTAGACGCTGCGGATGCCGGCGATGCCGTCGAACGGCGCCTCGATGCGCATGCGCGCGAGCTGCGCGCGCGCGAGCGCCACCTGCGCTTCGGCGACCTGCAACGTGGCGGCGTTCTGGTCCACCGCGCTCTGGCTCACGAAGTTCTGCGCCAGCAGCTCGCGGCTGCGCTGCAGGTTCGTGCGCGCGATGCCGGCCTGCGCCTCGGCCTGCCTGAGCTGTGCCTGCTGCAAGGTGTCGTCGAGCTGCACGAGCAGCTGGCCGCGCCGCACGCGCTGGCCGTCCACGAAGCCGAGCTTCGCGACCCGCCCGCTCACCTCGGGCCGCACCACCACGCTCTGCCGTGCGCGCAGGCTGCCGACCGCCTGGGCGTCGTCGGCCAGGGCCACGGCCTCGACCTTGCCGCCCTCCACCGCCACCGGCCCCGACGGGCCCGCGCCGCCCGGCGCCGACGCGCCGACCGCCGCACGCGACGCGGCACCGGGTGCTGTCGCCGAGCCGGACGACGAAGCCGGGCGGTTCTGCAACCAGTACGCCGCCGCGCTGGCGACGAGCAGGCCGATCGCGGCCACGACGAGGTGGTACTTCTTCATCGAGCGCCTGTAGGGGAACCGGGAGACTGTAGCGCGCACGCGGCCGGCGTGCGCGCGGGCGCGCCCTTAGTCGGACGGCACGCCCGGCCTCGTGCGGCGTGTGCCCGGCGACGCGCCCTCAGCGACGCGCGACCGACTCGACGCCGCGATTGGCGAGCCGGTCCGCGCGCTCGTTGCCTTCGTCGCCCGAGTGGCCGCGTACCCAGCGCCAGTGGACCTCGTGCGACTGCACGAGCGCGTCGAGCCGCTGCCACAGGTCGACGTTCTTCACCGGCTTGCGATCGGCCGTCTTCCAGCCACGCGCCTTCCAGCCGCCGATCCACTCGGTGATGCCCTTGTGGACGTACTCGCTGTCGGTGTGGATCGTGACGCGGCAGCGGCGCTTGAGCGCCGTCAGCGCCTCGATGACCGCCATCAGCTCCATGCGGTTGTTCGTGGTCTGCGCCTCGCCGCCGAACAGCTCGCGCTCGTGGCCGCCCCAGCGCAGCCACGCGCCCCAGCCGCCGGGGCCCGGGTTGCCCTTGCAGGCGCCGTCGGTGTAGATCACCACGTCATCCATGCGTCGCCTCGTCGAGCGCGCGCGGCGCCTGCCGGTGATGGTGGCGGTTCGCCACGACGGCCGGCGCGGTGTGCGGCTTGAGCTTGTCCTTCTTCGCCAGCCCGACCAGCCGCATGCCGCGCACGCGCTTGACCGCCACCAGGAAGTACAGCGCACCGAGCACCGGCCACCAGCGGTCGCCGGTCGACTCCATCCAGCCGAACCGGTCGAGCCAGCGCTGCGCGACGAAGGGCGGCCGGTAGCAGCCGAAGCGACCGCGCTCGACCTCGAAGCTCAGCAGACGCAGCCAGTCGCGCAGGCGCCAGTAGCCGATGAACTCGCCGGCGCGCGGCAGGAAGGTCGTGCCGTCGCCCACCGCGATGCGCCGCTTCATGCGCCCGAAGCGCTGGCGCAGCCCCCACAGGCTCGCCGGGTTGAGGCCGACGATCACGACGCGGCCGTCGGGCACGAGCACGCGCTCGACCTCGCGCAAGGTCTCGTGCGCATCGCGCGCGAGCTCCAGTGCATGCGGCAGCACCACGAGGTCGAGGCTGGCCGACGGGAACGGCAGCGCATCGAACTCGCACTGCAGCACGACGGGCGGTCGCGTCGCGCCCGGCGGCAGCGACGACGCGGGCAGCGTGCTCGCCACGGGCGTCTGCGACGGCGCGAAGCCCGGCTCGTGGCGCACCGTCGCGGCCGCGGCGTCCGCCTCGTGCGCGGCGATCACCTCGAGCCACGCGAGCGACGAGGCATCGCTCGCCAGCCAGCGGTGCGGCATGCGATTGGCGCGCAGCGCGTCGACCTGCGGCAGGCCGAGCTGCAGCGCGTGGAAGCCGAAGATGTCGTCGACCGCGGCATCGAGCTGTTGCTGTTCCCACTGCAGCAGATAGCGCCCCGGCGGGGTCGCCAGCCAGTGGGCCAACTCTATAATCGATGCCTCGCGCGTCATGAATCTGGTCGCCCTGCCCGCCTTCACCGACAACTACATCTGGATGCTTCACGACGGCCGCCGCGCGGTCGTGGTCGATCCAGGCGAGGCGACGGCAGTGACGAGGGCGCTCGACGAGCGCTCGCTGCAGCTGGCGGGCATTCTAGTGACCCATCATCACGGCGATCACGTCGGCGGCATCGAGGCCTTGCGCGACCGCCTCGACGGACCGGTGTGGGGTCCGCGCCGCGAGCGCATCCCCGAGCCTTGCGTGCCGCTGGACGACGGCCACGCGATCGACGTGCTGGGCCTGCGCTTCGAGGTGCTCGACGTGCCCGGCCACACCGCAGGCCACATCGCCTACTTCGCCGCCGACGCACCCGGCGGTCCGCTGCTGTTCTGCGGCGACACCTTGTTCTCCGCCGGATGCGGGCGGCTGTTCGAGGGCACGCCCGCGCAGATGCATGCCTCGCTCGCGAAGATCGCGGCGCTGCCCGCGGCCACGCGGGTGTGCTGCGCACACGAGTACACCTTGTCCAACCTGCGCTTCGCGCGCGCCGTCGAACCCCACAACCCGGACATCGTGCGCTACGTCACGGCGTGCGAAGCACGGCGCGCGCGCGACGAGCCCACACTTCCGAGTGAACTCGGCACCGAGCGGCGCATCAATCCGTTCCTGCGCTGGGCCGAGCCCGAGGTGGTCGCGAGCGCCCGCGCGCACGGCGCGGCGAGCGACGCACCGGTCGAGGTGTTCGCGGCACTGCGCCAATGGAAGAACGAGTTCCGATGACCTACACCTTCGTGCGACCGCTCGCGGCGCTGGTGCTGGTGGCGCTCGCGGCC
>CAZFET010000192.1:0-6902 GCA_964517545.1 uncultured Burkholderiaceae bacterium | reverse complement strand
CCCGTGGCCAGGTACTCGGCCGACGGAACCAAGGTGCAGAAGCTGTTCGACATCCTCGGGCGGGCCGGCGGAAGGACGGCCATCGTGTCCAACAAGGCCTGGATTGCCGAGTTCTACGGCCAGCAAGGGCAGCGGCCACAGGGCGCGGGCGGCGGGCGGCGCGTTCATGTCGGCGTGCGCGGGGTCGTCGAGCGCCGATTGTGCCGGCGCCCATCGGCTGCATCGGCAGCTCGTTCCACGCGGCCGGCGGCTCGTCGCAATCGGCTGTCGACGCGGCCGGCACGTTCCTACAGTGCGTGCATCGGCCCCGCAACGCCACGCCCAGGAGACCGCAGCATGCACACCCGACTCGACAACGCCGGCTACGCCCTGTGCGTGTTCTCGATGCTCGCGCTGGTGGCCATCGGCGTGCTGCAGGTCGCGGCCTGAACGCCGCGACGCCGAGCGTCACATCTGGCGGAACAGGTGCAGGTAGCTGCGGCTGACCGGCAGCACCTCGGTGCGGTCCTTCAGGCGCAGCTCGGCGGTCTCGTTGGCGCCGCGCACCACCTCCGCAACGCGGTGCAGGTTCACGATCACCGAGCGGTGCACCTGCACGAAGCGCTCGGGGTCCAGCTCGTCGGCCAGCTCGCGGATGGTCTTGCGGATCACCGCCTCGCCGCCGTCCCACACGACCAGCGTGTACTTCTCGTCGGAGCGCAGGTAGGCCACCTGCTCCACCGGAATGAGCCGGATGCTCGGACCGACCGACGCGCGAATCCACCGCAGGTGCGCACGCGGCGCCGCGTGCGCGCGCAGCTGCGCCGCCAGCCGCTCCAGCACCGCTTCGTCGATCGGTGACGACACCGCGGCACCGGCCGCCGACGCGATGCGCTGCTGCAGCCGCTGCACCGTCTCGGCCAGCCGTGACTCGTCGAACGGCTTGATCACGTAGTCCACCGCGCCCTGCTCGAACGCCTGCACCGCGTACTGCTCGTAGGCCGTGACGAAGACGATCAAGGTGCGACCGCGCATCGCGCGCGCGGCCTCCACGCCGTTGCAGCCCGGCATGTGCACGTCGAGGAAGGCGATGGCCGGCGCGAGCTCGTCGAACTGCTCGATCGCCTCGCGCCCGTTGCGCGCCTGCGCCACGACCTGCAGCTGCGGCCACAGCCGCGCGAGCAGCACGACGAGGCGCTCGCGCAGCAGCGGCTCGTCGTCGGCGACCAGCGCGGTGGCGGTGTGCGAGCTCATCGGGTGCATGCGTTCATCGCGGCGTGAACACGATGTCGGCCTGCACGCCGCGCGGGACGCGCGCCGACAGCTCCAGCCCGGCGTCGGGCCCGAAGAACACGGCCAGCCGCTCGCGCAGATTGGCCAGGCCGGTGCCCGGCTCGGCGTGCGCGTCGAGGCCGACGCCGCCATCGGCCACGCGCACGCGCACGCGCGGGCCCTCGCGGCGCGCCGTCAGCTCGATCCGCCCGCCGTCCTCGCTGGGGTCGATGCCGTGGCGCACCGCGTTCTCCACCAGGGTGAGCAGCGCCATCGGCGGAAACTCGATCGCCTCGAGCGGCGGCTCGACGTCGATCGCGAAGTCCAGCCGGTCGGGCATGCGCATGCGCATCAGCTCGAGGTACGCGCGCACGAGGCTGATCTCGTCGGCCAGGGTCGCGCGCTCGCTCGCCAGGCGCGGCATGGCCGCGCGCAGGTAGGCGATCAGGCTGGCCAGCACCGGCGCGGCGCGCGGCGAGCCCGACTCGACCAGCGCCTGCACGTTGGCCAGGGTGTTGAACAGGAAGTGCGGCTCGATCTGCGAGCGCAGCAGCGCCAGCCGCGCGTCGAGCGCCTGGCGCTCGAGGTTGCTCTTCTCGAGCTGGAACGCGAGCGCCTCGCTGCGCGCCTGCGCGTCGCGCTCGCGGTACAGCGCGCCGAACGCGAACGACAGGCCGAGCACGAGCCCCGAGCTCGCGATCAGCACGAAGCCCATGAACAGGCCCTCGTGCTGCAGCAGCTGCGCCAGGTCGCCGCCCACCGACAGCGCGTACACCGCGAGCGTGGCCGCGGGCGCGGCCAGCGCCACCGCGCCGATCTGCACCACCCAGCGCGGCAGCCACTCGGGCAGCGCGCCGCGCGGCCAGCGCGACGCGGCCACGAAGACGAGCAGCAGCACCATCGCGATGAACAAGGTGCGCCCGAGCAGCACCGCGAACGGCGTGACGAAGATCGGATTGAGCAGCACCGCGACCGCCACCGCGGCCACCAGCGCGATCAGCACCCGCCGGCCGGTCAGCGCGGTCAGGAACGACGCCGGCCCGCGGGGCGGCGAGGAAGCGGTGGCGGACATGCGCGCGACGATAGCGGCCGGGGACCGGCCGACCAAGCGGGACACCCCGGGTTGCGATGGGCCACGTTCACGCGCGACCGGCGACGGCCGGCGTGGACGAAGGGCGTGGTCGACGCATCGCCTCGCGTGCCGGCGCGCGCGGCGGACCACGGGCGCCCGGCCGACGATCCTTCAGCGGCCCGTGACGAAGCGGATCACCGACTCCAGCGTCGCGTCGTCGTCGTCGAAGCCGTCGTGCGTCGACGCCTCGCTTGCCGGCCCCGGCGCGACGTGGGCGGTCGTGCGTGGCAGGCCGCGCGCGATGCGCTCGAAGTCGCGCTGCAGCCCGACCAGCGGTGCGCGCGCGCCGCCCTCGAAGGACTCGCTCACCAGGTGCAGCAGCGAGCGGCGGTAGGGCCCGCAGCTCGGATCGTCCGCCTCGGCGCGCGCGGACAGGTGGAACTGCTGGTAGCGCCCGATGGCGCCCGAGACGAGGTGCGGCCGCACCAGCCGCCGGAAGTCGTCGAGCCGCAGCGCCGGCGCCATGAAGCTCACCGACTCCAGCCGCAGGCCTTCGTCGCGCACGAGCCGGTCGATCATCCAGCCGGCGACGATGCAGCCGGCCGAGTGGCCGACCACGTGCATGCGCACGAGCTTGTCGTCCACGCCGTGCTTGAAGTGCTGGTACAGCACCACCGCGCCGGCCTGCTGGTCGATCGGCACGCCGTGGCGGTAGCGGCTGATCTTCTCGGCGTTGTCCTTCAGCTCGCGCCACGACGCGGTGCCGGGGCGCGCCAGCAGCCGCTCGAGCCGCTGGTTCCACCAGCGCTCCTGGCCGGCGCCGAGTCCGCCCGCGCGCGGCAGGCCGCGGCAGGCCTCCTCCAGGCGCGCGAGCAGGGTGTTCATGAAGCCGGTCTCCCACATCAGGAAGACCGGGAAGATGCGCCGCTCGTACAGCGCCGGGATCCAGCGCGCGGCCACGTCGGCCGCGTCCTTCTCGCCCATCAGCCCGCCGTGCGCGACGATGCACACGTCCACCGGCTTGCGGTGCAGCTTCCAGCGCTCGCGCGCGGCGGCGAGCTGCACGTCGGCGATGGCGCGCACGTCGTCGGGCGTGGTGCGGAACTCGCCGCTGTTGGACAGCGCGCCGTCGTGGCCCATGTTGATGACGAACGGCGCGATCTCGCGGTTGCGCAGCACGCGACTGGCCGCCAGCGCCACGCGGCCGCTGCGCGCGTCGGTGCGCAGGCTCACGCTGCGGCTGATCGCCTGGTGGTCGGTGGTCACCACGCCGAGCTGCGCGACCCAGCAGTCCATCGCGTTGCGCACCCAGTCGTCGTAGCTCAGCACCGCGTAGCCGTGCGAGCCCCAGTCGGCGCCCCAGGAGTTCTGGATCAGGAAGCCCTGCTCGTTGTAGCCGACGATGGCGAAGGCGTGCCCCGCGTGCTCGGCCCGGCCGCGCCGCACGGGGATCGGCCACACGTCGGAGAACGATGCGGGCCGCGCGCGCATCGGCGCGACCTCGGCGCCTTCGTCCCAGCCCGCGTGGCAGCCGCAGCTCGCGTACAGGATGCCCACCTCGTTGAGCGCGGCGTGCATGTCGGTGATGCGCTTCGGGTCGATGCGGTAGTACGCGCCCAGCGGCCGGCGCACGGCGTCGTACCACCAGTCGCGTTCGATGTCGGGCTGCGCCGGCGGCATCTCCGGGCCGTCGAACAGCTCCAGCGCGCAGGCGCCGTGCTTGAACCAGCCCTTGGGCGCGCCGCGCAGGCTCGAGCCCTCGTCCTCGACCGAGCCCGGGAACTCGTCGTAGCGCCGCGCCATGGAGTACAGCATGTACGGCGAGATGCGCGCGTCGCGCTCGCGGCCCGACGAGCGCAGCAGGTGCTCGACCACCAGCGACAGCGCGAAGCCCGTGCACGCGTTGGTGTCGCCCTGGTGCCGCACCGGCAGGCCCTCGGCCGGAAACAGCACGGGCGCGGGCGCGACCCCCACGTTGGGCGCGAAGGGCCGGTCGCGCGGGTCGAGCGCGTCGGGCCGCGCGACCAGCTTCCAGGCCGGCTTCGCGCCGCGCGCCGAGGGTGGCGGACGGCGCGTCGAGACCATGGCCGCCGTGCCTACGGGCTTACACGCCCTGCCGCGTCAGCGGCGCGGCCAGCGCGGCGCCGAGCGTCTCGGCGCTGTCCTGCAGGTGCGCCTGCGCCTCGGCCGACAGGCCGCCGCGCTGCAGCGCCGCGTTGATGCGCCCGAGCAGGCTGCGCGCCTGCACGCGCAGCTGGCTGCGCGCGTCGGCACGGCTCAGCGAGCCCGGCCGCAGCAAGGTGCCGGCCACCCGGTTGACGTGCTCGCGCTGCAGCTCGCGCCGCGGCGCCGTGATGTCGCGCGCGCCCGCGAGCTCGCTCCACACGTCGCGCGTGAGGCGCGCGTAGAGCTCCGACAGGCGGAAGGCCTCGGCCGGGCGCGACACCTTGCCCTCGCTGTCGAGCATGCGCGCGGCCACCGCGTCGCTCATCAGCGCATTGAGCGTGCTGCGCTGCAGGTCGAGCAGACGCTGCGGCACCGAGAAGTCGGTCGGCACGTTGGGCACCTCGGCGCGGTCGAAGAAGTCCGGCGCGAGGCGGCGCTGCAGCTGCGGCGAGAGCTTGAAGGAGTCGGACGACAGCAGCGCGTTGGAGATCAGCTCCAGCGCCTGGCGCTGCACCGCGGCCGGCACCGGCTCGAGCGGGTCGCGCCCGCTGCCGGCGAAGTCGCGCAAGGTGCGCACGCCGCCGATCTGGCGCGTCAGCACGCCGACCGCACGGCTCACGTCGTTGATCGCGTAGGTGATCGAGCGGCGCAGCACCGACCAGTCCCGATCGGGCCCGAGCGCGCGCGTCTCCTGACGGCGGAACAGGTCGCGCGCGATGTCCAGCCGCTTCCGCGCGAACGCGATCGGGTCGTTGCCGAGGTCGAGCTGGATCGTCTCGGGATCGATGCCGAGGAAGCTGTCCTCGTCGGTGCCGAAGGCCAGCAGCGGCTCGGCGCTGCGGCCGGCGATGCGCAGCAGCTCGCGCTCCTCGTCGGCCGGCGCGATCGGCTTGTACGCGTACTCGATGGCCCAGTAGTCGTACGGGCCGAGGGTCAGCTGGAACGGCGTGCCGCCGCGCTCGCCGGGCCGCGGCAGGTTGATGGCGTTGTATTCCATCACCGAGCCGGTGGTGCCGTTGGCGCGCGTGAACTCCGGGTCGGACAGCTGCGCCTCGCTGTACACGCGCGAGGCGCGGAAGTTGTGCCGCAGGCCGAGCGTGTGGCCGACCTCGTGCATCGTGACGTCCTTCAGGTAGTCGAGCACGAAGGTCTCGGCCTCGGGGCTGGCCGGGTCGACTTCGCCGCGCGCCTCGAGCACGTCGAGCGCGTAGCCGAGCTGTTCGGCCGCGACGTCGCCGTAGGCGCAATGCTCGTGGCCTTCGTGCGGCGGATGCCCCGTCGCGTCGCGTCCGGCGATCAGCTGCGAGCGGATCGTGCGCACCGAGCGCGACGACAGGCTCTCCATGCCGATGTCGGCGTCGAGGATCTCGCCGGTGCGCGGGTCGACGTGGCGCGGGCCGATGGCGCCGAACGACGGCTCGGGGTTGGTCATCCAGCGCACCGAGGCGACGCCGAGATCCAAGGTGTCGAAGTCGGCGTCGTCGGGCTGCTGCTTCACGACGATCGCGTCCTTGAAGCCGATGCGCTCGAAGGCCTTGTTCCACTCCAGGATGCCGGCCGTGATGGCCGCGCGGTACTTCAGCGGCACGTTGCGGTCGAGCCAGAACGTGATCGGCTTCACCGGCTCGGACAGCGCGGCCTGCGGGTCCTTCTTCTCGAGGCGCCAGCGATCGACCAGGCGCAGGCGCGGCGTGCGCGCGAGGTCGTCGCCGAAGTCCAGCCGCGTGGTGGTGAACAGGCCGACGCGCGGATCGGCGCGCCGCGGCGTCATCGGCTGATCGGGCAGCGGCCCGATCGAGAAGTGCAGCCCGACGAACAGGCTGCGCGCGTCGGGCAGCCAGGTCGGCACCGTCGGCGCCGGCGTGCCCGGCGGACTGCCGGGCTGCGGCACCGCGATGCTGGCGGTGTAGTAGTGGTGCTGCGTCTCGAGGATGGTCGCCGCCGGCGACGTGCGCACCGCGGTGATCGCCGAGTTGCGCGAGTCGAACGCATAGCCCTGGCGGAACGCGCGCTGCAGCTGCGCGCCGATGCCGAGCATGTCGGTGAGGAACAGCGCGTTGGCCTCCACCAGCACCGCCTTGCTCTCCGGGTGCGGCTGGCTCGCCACCGGCGTGCTGCCCAGCAGGCTGTTCGACACGGCGGCCTCGACCGCGCGCGCCGACGGCGAACCGGCCGGCGCCATCAGGTCGGTGTTCAGGGCCACGAGCTGCACGAGGTTGTGCACGCGGCGGAACTCGACCACCTGTGCGCCGCCGACGCCGCCTTGCCCGTAGTGCATCAACCCGCCGAACATGAACGACTGGCCGATGCCGCTGCGCAGCTTGGGCGACAGCAGCATCGGCTTGCCGAGTAGTGCCGGCGACAGCTCGAACCAGACCTTCTCGTCCTTCTGCCACAGCGGGACGGGGCCGTC
>CAZFET010000191.1:0-6912 GCA_964517545.1 uncultured Burkholderiaceae bacterium | reverse complement strand
CCTGGGGTATAGTGATTTCATGTATGAGGTTCTCGTCTACCTGTACGAAAACTACTGGCGGCCGGACGCCTGCCCCGACCACGCCCAGCTGACCCGCAAGCTCAGCGCCGTGGGCTTCGAGAACGACGAGATCGAGGAAGCCCTGCGCTGGCTCGACGGCCTGGCCGACGCGGCGCGCAGCTACGACGGCCAGCAGAGCGAGACCAGCCTGCGCGTGTACTCCGCCGCCGAGAACGAGCACCTGGGCGAGCGCTCGATCGGCTTCATCAGCTTCCTCGAATCCGCCGGCGTGCTGCCGCCGCCGATGCGCGAGATGGTGATCGACCGCGCGATGGCCGCCACCGGCGGGCCGATCGACGTCGAGGACCTGAAGGTCATCGTGCTGATGGTCTTCTGGAGCCTGGGCGAGGAGCCCGACGCGCTGATCCTCGACGAGCTGTTCGTCGACGACGAGGACCGTCTCATCCACTGAAGCCCGCGCGGCCGCAGCGCCGCCGGCGTGTCAGTTCAACAGCCGCGACGGATCGACGTCGAGCTTGGCGAGCGCGCTGCGCGTGGCCTTGACCGTGAGCGCCTCGTCCTGCGCCGGCACCAGCAGCCCCGCCTGCAGGAAGGCGGCGAGCCGGTGCTGCTGGAACAGCACGCCGCGCCCGGCCGGCGACACGAACAGCGACAGCTGGCGGCGCAGCCCCTGCCACGCGAGCTGGACCGCCTCGTTGCGGCCGCGGTAGTCGAGCATGTACCAGCTGCCGACCTGCAGCTCGCGCGCCCACGCGAGCATGGCCGGTGTGGGCATCGAGCCGCCCTCGGACACCACCTCCAGCTCCGAACTCTCGTGGCCGGACAGGTCGAGCACCATCGACTCGTCGATCTCGACGTCGGCGGCCTCGGGCAACAGTTCCTCGAGCGTCTCGAGCCGCTCCATCAGCTCCTCGAGGCGGTCGCTCGGGATGGCCGCGGCCTTGGCGGTGAACGCGGCGGCCAGCGAGTTGTTGAGCGCGCGCAGGTGGTCGTCCTGCTTCTCGAGCGGCAGGCCGGCGCCGGCCATGCCCTCGCGCAGGGTCTTCAGCAGCGGCGGCAGACGGCGGATCACCTCGGCGCGCTCCTCGCGCGAGACCTTGGCGCTGGCCGACCAGATGAGGTCGGCCGCGGCGCGCTTCATCGCCTTGATCTCGTCGGACTGGGCGCCGTGCTTGACCGCCGTCATCGCCAGCACGTCGGCCCAGACCTGGAACAGGAACTCGCGCACGCCTTCCTGCACCGGCACCTCGTTGAGCATCTTGCGCAGCTCGATCGTGTACTGGATCGCCATCGTCTCGCGCTGCTCGACCTGCTGCGCGAGCGAGACGCCCTTGCGCGAGGCCTCGTGCTCGTTCCTGAAGTAGTGCTCGAGGAACTTCTCGAACTCGGTCAGCACCGTGGCGAACACGCGGCGGCCGGTGTCGGGATAGGCCTCGACCACCTGCACCACGCGCTTGATCTCCTTCTCGAGCGCGTCGCCCACCGCGCGGGTCGACGCGTCGAAGCCCATCACGCAGGCGCCCATGCGGTCGATCAGCTTGCGCGCCGGATGGTCGAGCGTGGCGAAGAAGTCGGGCTCGCTCACCGCCACGCGCAGCACGGGCATCTGCAGGCGCGCGAACCACACGCGCACGCTGGCCGGAATGCGGTCTTCGGTGAGGATGCTCTGGAACAGCAGCGCGACGATCTCGATCGTCGCGCGCTCCACCGGGGTGGTGGCCGCCTGCTTCAGCGCCTGCTTGCGCTGGTGCAGCTCTTCCAGCAGCGCCGGCGTGGTGACCACGGCATGCTGCGCCTCGGCCGAAGCGAGCCGCTGCTGCAGACCCTGCTGCGCCTCGGCCATCGCCGCGCGCAGCGGCGTCGAGGCCGAGCGCACGCGCGCGGTGTCGCCGAACTCGGGCAGCTGCCGGCCCACGAGACGGTTCAGCCGCGACAGCACGGCCTCGGCGTGGTCGACGGTGCGCGCCAGCGCGTCGGCGCGGGTCATCAGCCGGGTCTCGTCGTGCACGCCGCCGCGCCCCGACGTGGTGAAGCCGCCCCGGCCGGAATGGACGAAGCCGCCGCTGCCGCTGGGCAGGGGCGCCACGCCGCCGCGCGAGCGCCGGATGAACGGCCGCAGGTCGACGTCGGGCAGCACGCGGTGATCGACCAGCCAGCGGTTGGTCTCGTGGTAGGCCTCCTCGACCAACGCGGTGAACTCGTCGTGCAGCACCGGCTGCAGCACGCGCCACGCCGCGAGGCTCAGGCCCGCCTGCCGCCACGCGTCGACCACCAGCCGCGCCAGCACGTGCGCGCGCAGCAGGTCGTGCGTGTCGAGTTCCTCGCGCTTCTCGAGCAGGGACATGCGCGAGCGCAGGTCGGTGAACTCCCAGGACGCGCGGTCCATCACGGCCAGCGCGAGGCGCGAGCTGACGATCTCGCGCTCGATGGTGTCGTTGTCGACCAGCGACAGCCCGCCGCCGGACGAGCGCCCGCCGGTGGAGGGCAGGTCGTTGGGCTTGGTCGCCGAGACGCCGTAGACCGCGGCGTTGCGCAGGGTCTGCACCATGCCCATCAGCCATCCGCCGGACAGCCGCTGGTAGTCCTGCACCGTGTCGCGCCGGCGGATCGCCACCTCGCTCTCGGCGGGCTGCGCGAGCATGGTCCGCGCGCCTTCGCCGACCGCCTTCACCAACGCCGGCAGTGCATCGATGACGCGATCGGTATAGACGCGCCGCGCCTGTGCCGCCAGCGATGAGGAATTGGCGGGGGTCGCCATGCGGGGGTGCCCGGAGTCCCTTGCTCGTTGTATCGAGAGGACTCTACACCACCGCCCCGGCGTTGGGGTCGTTCGGATCGCCTTCCTTGGCGCTCGTGCGCACCAGGTCCTCCCGCTTCACGCCCAGCCACATCGCGATGGCCGCGGCCACGAACACCGACGAGTAGATGCCGAACAGGATGCCGATGGTCAGCGCCAGCGCGAAGTAGTGCAGGGTCGGGCCGCCGAAGATCAGCATCGACAGCACCATCATCTGCGTCGAGCCGTGCGTGATGATCGTGCGGCTCATCGTGCTGGTGATGGCATGGTCGATCACCTGCGGCGTGGTCATCTTGCGGTACTTGCGGAAGGCCTCGCGGATGCGGTCGAAGATGACCACCGACTCGTTGACCGCGTAGCCCAGCACCGCCAGCACCGCCGCCAGCCCCGCCAGCGAGAACTCCCACTGGAAGAACGCGAAGAAGCCGAGGATGATGATCACGTCGTGCAGGTTCGCGACGATCGCGGCCACCGAGAACTTCCACTCGAAGCGGAAGGCGAGGTAGACCATGATGCCCAGCACGGTCATGGCCAGCGCGAGCGCGCCGTCGCGCGCCAGCTCGGCGCCGACCGACGGGCCGACGAACTCGGTGCGCGACAGCCGCAGCGGCTCGGCGCCGCCCGCACCCGCGCACGACGGCCGGCTGACCGACTCGCCCTGCGGCGTGGTGTACTGCCGCGTCGTCACGGTGCCGCTCTCGGCCTTGCACAGCGCGTCGAACACGCGCGCCGCCAACTCGCTTTGCCTGGCGTCGCCGCGGATCGGCAGACGGATCAGCACGTCGCGCGAGGTGCCGAACTTCTGCACCTGCACCTCGCCGAAGCCCTGCGCCTCGACGGCCGCGCGGGTCTTCTCGATGTCGGCGCTCTGCGCGTACTCGACCTCGAGCACGGTGCCGCCGGTGAACTCGATCGACAGGTGCAGCCCGCGCGTGGCGAGGAAGAACACGGCCAGCGCGAAGGTGACGAACGAGATGACGTTGAACACCAGCGCATGGCGCATGAACGGGATGTCGCGGCGGATGCGGAAGAACTCCATCGTGCGCCCCTCCCCTCAGGCCTTGGCCGGCGGCGCGCTGCCGCCGTCGGGCCGCCACACCTGACCGATCGACACGCTCTTGAGCTTCTTCTGGCGCCCGTACCACAGGTTCACCAGGCCGCGCGAGAACATCACGGCCGAGAACATCGAGGTCAGGATGCCCAGGCAGTGCACCACCGCGAAGCCGCGCACCGGGCCCGAGCCGAAGGCCAGCAGCGCCACGCCGGCGATCAAGGTGGTGACGTTGGAGTCGAGGATGGTGGCGAACGCGCGCTCGTAGCCGGTGTGGATGGCCGCCTGCGGCGACGCGCCGCCGCGCAGTTCCTCGCGCACGCGTTCGTTGATCAGCACGTTGGCGTCGATCGCCATGCCCAGCGTGAGCGCGATCGCCGCGATGCCGGGCAAGGTGAGCGTGGCCTGCAGCATCGACAGCACGGCCACCAGCAGCAGCAGGTTGAACGCGAGCGCCAGGGTCGAGAACAGCCCGAACAGCAGGTAGTACGCGCACATGAAGACCGCGATCGCCGCGAAGCCGTAGACCACGCTGTTGAAGCCCTTGGCGATGTTCTCGGCGCCCAGGGTCGGGCCGATGGTGCGCTCCTCGATGATCTCCATCAGCGCGGCCAGCGAACCGGCGCGCAGCAGCAGCGCCACGTCGGCGGCCTCGGTGGTCGTCATGCGGCCGGAGATCTGCACGCGCCCGCCGCCGATCTCGCTGCGGATCACGGGCGCGGTGACGACCTCGCCCTTGCCTTTCTCGAACAGCAGGATCGCCATGCGCTTGCCGACGTTCTCGCGCGTCACGTCGCGGAAGATGCGCGCGCCCTTGGCGTCGAGCGTCAGGTGCACCGCCGGCTCCTGCGTCTGGCTGTCGAAGCCGGGCTGGGCGTCGGTGAGGTTCTCGCCGGTGAGGATGACCTGGCGCTTGACGATGAGCGGCGCGCCGCCGCGCTCGACGTAGCGCTCGGTGCCGAACGGCACGGGCCCGGTACCGCCCACCGCCGCCAGCGCCTCGGCGCTGTCGTCGACCAGGCGCACTTCCAATGTGGCGGTGCGGCCGATGATGTCCTTGGCCTTGGCCGTGTCCTGCACGCCGGGCAGCTGCACCACCACGCGGTCGGCGCCTTGCTGCTGGATCACCGGCTCGGCCACGCCGAGCTCGTTCACGCGGTTGTGCAGGGTCGTGATGTTCTGCTTGAGCGCCTGCTCCTGCACGCGGCGCGCGGCCTCGGGCCTGAGCACGCCGCTCAGCTTGGGGTCGGCGCCGTCGGTGGCTTCGGTCCACTGCAGGTCGGGCAGTTGCTCGGCGAGCAGCGCCAGCGCCTGCGAGCGCGTGGCCGCGTCGCGGAAGCGCACGTCGACCGTGTCGCCGTTGCGCGAGATGCCGGCGTGGCGGATGTTCCTGTCGCGCAGCAAGGTGCGCACGTCGCCGGTCAGCGCCTCGGCGCGCTTGGTGAGCGCCGCCTTCATGTCGACCTGCATCAGGAAGTGCACGCCGCCGCGCAGGTCGAGGCCCAGGTACATGGGCAGTGCGTGCAGCGAGGCCAGCCACTGCGGCGAGCGCGACAGCAGGTTCAGCGCGACGATGTACGACGGATCGGACGGATCGGGGTTGAGCGCCTTCGAGATGGCGTCCTTGGCCTTGATCTGCGTGTCGGTGTCGGCGAAGCGCGCACGCACCGAGTTGCCGTCGAACTGCACGAGGTCGGCCTTCACGCCGGCGGCCGCCAGCGCCTGCTCGACGCGCGGCACCAGCGACGCGTCGAGCTTCAAGGTGACCTTGCCCGACGAGATCTGCACCGCCGGCGCCTCGCCGTAGAAGTTGGGCAGCGTGTAGATCAGGCCGACGAGCAGCGCGACCGCGAGGATCGCGTACTTCCACCAGGGGTAGCGGTTCATGCGCGGGCGCGGGCGTTGCGGCGGCTCGGTCGGCGGCGCGCGACGGTCACTTGAAGGTGCCCTTGGGCAGCACCTGGACCACGGCCGTGCGCTGCACCTGCAGCTCCACGCCGTTGGCCGCCTCGAGGTGGATGTAGGTGTCGCCGATCTTGCTCACGCGGCCCAGCAGACCGCCGGCGGTGCCGACCTCGCCGCCAGCGGCGAGCGCATCGATCATCGCCTTGTGCTCCTTCTGCCGCTTCATCTGCGGGCGGATCATGATGAAGTACAGCACCACGAACATCAGCACCAGCGGCAGCAGGCTGAGCAGGGTCGATTCGGTGCCGCCGGCCGCAGCGGGAGCGGCCTGCGCGAAAGCGTTGGAGATGAACACGGTCGGGTCCTCTTGGTCGTGCCCTCGAGCCTCGGTGGCCCTGGGTGGGATGGGCGACCCGCGATTCTAGTTCCGGGCGTGCCGCCGCCCGCGACCCGGGGGGCCTCAGCCGCGACGCGGCGCGCGGCCGCGCGCGACGCGGTGCAGCAGCTCGATCAGCAGGCGCCGCTCGGCCTCGGTCAGCACGCGCGTCACGTCGCGCTCCATCGTCGCCGCGACCTGCACGGCGCGCCGGTGCAGGTCGCGTCCGGCGGCGCTGAGGTGAATGAAGGTCTCGCGCCGGTCGGCGGTGCCGCGCACGCGCCGAACGAGGCCGCGCGCCTCGAGCCGGTCGAGCACGACGGCGAGGTTGGGCGCCGAGACCTCGAGCGTCTGGCTCAGCTGCTTCTGGTTGACGTCGCGGTTGGCCGCGACGACGACGAGGATCGACAGCTCCACCGCCTTCAGGTCCAGCGGCCCCATGTGGCGCGCGAACGCCTTCTTCAACGGGATCGACGCGCGCGTGGCGGCGTAGCCCACCAGATCGAGCAGGATCGACTGGTCGAGCAGCCTCGGCCCGGAAGCGCTCCCGGAAGCGCTCCCGGAAGCGGCCCCGGCGGCAGCTCCGGCGTCGGGCCCGGCGTGCCGGTGCGAGGCGTCGTCGACCACCGCCGCGCTCAGCGCGCCCGCGACGCGCCCAGGTAGGTATCGATGACGCGGCCGTCGCGCGCCAGCGAGGCGGCCTCGCCTTCGAGCACGATCTCGCCCATCTCGAGCACGTAGCCGCGATCGGCCACTTCGAGG
>CAZFET010000190.1:0-6947 GCA_964517545.1 uncultured Burkholderiaceae bacterium | reverse complement strand
CTTTATGCGGGAGCGCAACGCAAGCTTAACGGCGCATTGAGTTTAGCATCACCCTGTGACACTTTGTGTCGCGCGCCGCACTTCGTGTCCGCCCCGCCGACGGTGATACCGGCGCAGCCTCGGTTTATTTGCAGCGCAGGTTTGCGCTGGGCTGTTGCATCGGCTGGCTGCAATCGCGCTCGGCGATGGCGCGGTCCCCGGCGAGCTGCGGTGAATCGCGCCCGGCGCGGCCGTAGCGCCAGCCCAAGTAATCGCCCTGAACGCCGGCGGCGAGGTAGCCGAGCAAGAGCACGCCGATAAAGGCACCGGGCGTTACGTCCGCCTGAATCGCAGCCGAACTGTAGGAACCGCCCGGCGGCAGGACGCCGGCGCAGCCTGCGAGCAGGCTAGCGCCGATCAGCGCAGCAGTCGCCAAGCCGAATTTCATGTTTCGATTCTAGACCGCTCCAGCGCTTGCGGCAAACCCGCGCATGCCTCCACTTCAAGGAGTCGTACAGCAACCAGCCCAAGCGCGCATGCCACTATTTGGTGCGCGTCCCGGCTTCGCTGCACCAATAACGACCAGGCGGCGAGCGCTGGTCGCGGCAAGGCATTTTGCCAGACGCTGCGCCCAAAGCTCATCCACTTTATAAACAGCCGCTTAATCGCGAGCGAGATCCTGTTTCCGCCCCCTGGCACAAGCCATGCTAATGACCTCCATGACCTGACTAACGAAATTCAAGCTCAGGCAGTCTGAGTCATTGTTTGATTTTTTACTCTGGGGAGATAGAGATATGGAACGGCGAAGTTTCGTAAAAAGTATTGCTGCTGGCGCGGTCGTCACCGCAGTGTCCTTGATTCCTGGGCAGTACGCCCTAGCCGCCGACACCATCAAGGTCGGGATCCTGCATTCGCTTTCCGGCACCATGGCGATCAGCGAAACCGTGCTCAAGGACGTGACGCTGATGGCGATCGACGAAATCAACGCCAAGGGCGGCGTGCTGGGCAAGAAGCTCGAGCCGGTGGTGGTCGATCCGGCTTCGAACTGGCCGCTATTTGCGGAAAAGGCGCGCCAGCTGCTTAGCCAGGACAAGGTGGCCGTGGTATTCGGCTGCTGGACCTCGGTGTCCCGGAAGTCGGTGCTGCCGGTGTTCGAGGAACTGAACGGCCTGCTGTTCTACCCGGTGCAGTACGAAGGCGAAGAGCTGTCGAAGAACGTGTTCTACACCGGCGCCGCGCCCAACCAGCAGGCCATCCCCGCGGTCGAATACCTGCTCTCCAAGGAAGGCGGCGGCGCCAAGCGCTTCGTGCTGCTCGGGACCGACTACGTCTATCCGCGCACCACCAACAAAATCCTGCGCGCCTTCCTGCACTCCAAAGGCATCCAGGACAAGGACATCGACGAGAAGTACACGCCCTTCGGCCATGCCGACTATCAGACCATCGTCGCCGACATCAAGAAGTTTGCCGCCGGCGGCAAGACCGCCGTGGTGTCCACTATCAACGGCGATTCCAACGTGCCGTTCTACAAGGAACTGGGCAACGCCGGCCTGAAGGCGACCGATGTGCCGGTGGTGGCGTTCTCGGTGGGTGAAGAGGAACTGCGCGGCGTGGACACGAAACCGCTGGTAGGCCACCTCGCCGCCTGGAATTACTTCATGTCGATCAAGAATCCGGTCAACGACGCATGGAAGAAGGAATGGGCTGCCTATGCCAAGGCGAAGAAGCTGCCCGGCGCCGACAAGCCGCTCACCAACGACCCGATGGAAGCGGCCTGGATCGGCATCCACATGTGGAAGCAGGCGGTGGAGAAAGCCAAGACCACCGACGTGGACAAGGTGATCGCCGCAATGGCCGGCCAGACCTTCAAGGCACCCTCGGGCATCACCTCGACCATGGACCCGAAGAACCACCACCTGCACAAGGCGGTGTTCATCGGTGAAGTGAAGGCCGACGGCCAGTTCAACGTGGTATGGAAGACCAAGGGCCCGATCAAGGCCCAGCCGTGGAGTCCCTACATTCCCGAGAACAAGGGCAAGAAGGACGAGCCGGTGAAGAAGTAAGCGCAAGCAGGCGGGCGGCGGCGACGCCGCGGCCCGCTCCCCCTGTGACCAAGACCCATGCTCCCGAAAAAATTCCTGCGGGCCCTTTGCCTCGCCTCTCTGCTCGGCTGCGCGCATGCGGCCTGGGCGCTGCCCGCAGACCTGGTGCTGGCGGTCGCCGCGGGCGAGAGCGACGAGCAGGTAGCTGCGGTGGGCAAGCTGGTGGCCTCGGGCGATGCCGGGGTCGAGGCGTTCTTTCAGGCGCTGCTGGACGGCAATGTGCAAGTCTCCGGCGGCAAACGCGTACTTGTAGTGAAGGACCGGCGGGGCGTCGACGCCGCCACCGGCGAGAAGGTCGAGCCGCTGCCCGAGGACCTGGATGACGCGATGGTGAATAACCGCCTGCGCGGCAAGCTGGAAGCGGGCTTGAGCGCGCTAAAACTCGGTTCGGCCGACCGCCCCCAGCGCCTGGCCGCGGTCAAGACCCTGGAAGACGGCGCCGGCGAGGAAATGCTGCCGCTGATCGACACAGCGCTGGCGCGCGAGGCCGATCCGCAAATCAGGAAATTGCTCACCCTGGTGCAGGCAAGCGTGCAGTTGAAAAGCGCCGACGCGGCGGTGCGCATGACCGCGGTCAAGGCTCTCGCGCTGAGCGAAAACCCGAACACCAAGATGCTGCTGCTCGCACTGCTGGAAAAGAAGGGCGAGGGCTACGCCGAGCCCGACGCAAGCGTCCGCGCCGAGGCGCAGGCATCGCTGAAGGCGGTACAGTCGCGGCTGTCGAGCGCAGACAGAATCAGCCAGGTTTTCACCGGCGTCAGCCTGGGCTCCATCCTGCTTCTGGCCGCGCTGGGACTCGCCATCACCTACGGCCTGATGGGCGTGATCAACATGGCGCACGGCGAGCTGATGATGGTCGGCGCGTATGCCGCCTACGTCACGCAGAACGTCTTTCGCGCGCAGTGGCCCGCAGCCTTCGAGTGGTACGTGCTCGCGGCGATTCCGGTGTCGTTCGTCGTCGCGGCGACCGTGGGCGCACTGATGGAGCGCACGGTCATCCGCTGGCTGTACGGCCGACCGCTCGAGACCCTGCTCGCGACCTGGGGCCTCAGCCTCATCCTGATGCAGGCCGTGCGCTCGGTCTTCGGCGCGCAGAACGTGCCGGTCGAGAACCCGGCGTGGCTGACGGGCGGCGTGGCGGTGCTGCCGAACCTCACCTTGCCGTACAACCGCATCGCGATCCTCGCGTTCGCCGCCCTCGTGCTCACGGCCGTCGCGCTGCTCATCGCGCGCACGCGGCTCGGCCTGTTCGTGCGCGGGGTGACGCAGAACCGCCCGATGGCAGCCTGCATGGGCGTGAACACCGCGCGCGTGGACACGTGGGCCTTCGCGCTCGGCGCCGGCATCGCCGGGCTCGCGGGCTGCGCGCTCGCGCAAGTGGGCAACGTCGGTCCCGACCTCGGGCAGAGCTACATCGTCGACTCGTTCATGGTGGTCGTGCTCGGCGGCGTGGGTCAGCTGTGGGGCGCGGTCGTCGCCGGACTCGGGCTCGGCGTCGCGACCAAGCTGCTCGAGGGCTGGCAGGGCGCCGTGCTCGCGAAGATCATGGTGCTGGTGCTGGTCGTGCTGTTCATCCAGAAGCGCCCGCAAGGCCTGTTCGCGTTGAAGGGGCGGAGCGCGGAAGCATGAGCGCGGTCGCTCCCACGTCGACCACCACCGCCGTTCGCCCCGAGCCTGTCGAAGGACAGCGCGTGCATCGGGGCTTCGACGAGCTCGGCCTGAACGGAACTCCGACGGCGCGTCTGCTGGGCGCCCGTCAGTGGGCCGGCGTCCTGGTCGCGGTCGTGATCGTGGCCGTGCTGCTGCCGCTGCTCAACCTTGCCGTGCCGCCCGGCAGCGCACTGCACTTGCCCGACTTCTACGTCGGCCTCGTCGGCAAGATCCTCTGCTACGCGATCTGCGCGCTGGCGATCGGCCTCATCTGGGGCTACGCCGGCATCCTCTCGCTCGGCCACGGCCTGTTCTTCGCGCTCGGCGGCTACGCGATGGGCATGTACCTGATGCGCCAGCTCGGCCGCGACGGCCAGTACCAGTCGGACCTGCCGGACTTCATGGTGTTCCTCGACTGGACGGACTTGCCGTGGCACTGGGCGCTGTCGGACTCGTTGGCCGCGCAGGCGCTGCTGGTCGTGCTGGTGCCGGGCCTGCTCGCGTTCGTGTTCGGGTGGTTCGCGTTCCGCTCGCGCATCAAGGGCGTGTACTTCTCGATCATCACGCAGGCGCTGACCTTCGCCGCGATGCTGCTGTTCTTCCGCAACGAAACCGGCTTCGGCGGCAACAACGGCTTCACGGACTTCAAGCGCATCGCGGGTATCCCGATCGCCACGCCCGGCATGCGCGTGCTGCTGATGGCGCTGTCGGGGCTGACCCTGATCGGCATGTACGTCATGGCGCGCGCCATCGTCGCGAGCAAGTTCGGCCGCGTGCTGCTGGCCATCCGCGACGCCGAGTCGCGCGTCATGTTCAGCGGCTACGACCCGGTGCACTACAAGCTCGCCATCTGGACCCTGTCGGCCGTGATGTGCGCGGTGGCCGGCGCGCTGTACGTGCCGCAGGTGGGCATCATCAACCCGGGCGAGATGAGCCCGGCGGCGAGCATCGAGATGGCGATCTGGGCCGCCGTGGGCGGGCGCGGCACGCTCATCGGCCCGATCGTCGGCGCCTTCTTCGTGAACGGCGCGAAGAGCTGGTTCACCGCCGCCTTCCCGGAGTTCTGGCTCTACTTCCTCGGCGCGCTGTTCATCGCGGTCACCCTGTTCCTGCCGAACGGGCTGGTCGGTCTGCTGCGCCGGAGGCCGCCCCGATGACGCCCGACCTGATGGCCGAGGGCGCGCGCCGCCGCGAGGCGATGGCGGCACGCGCGGCCGAGGCCCTCGCATCGGCCGGAGCGCCGCAGGCCTCGTACGGTCGCGTGGTGCGCGCGGGCACGCCCGACTTCGCGCACGGCGTGGCGTTGTACGTCGAGGACGTGACGGTGAGCTTCGACGGCTTCAAGGCGCTGAACGGCCTGTCGCTCGCGGTCGACGTGGGCGAGCTGCGCTGCATCATCGGCCCCAACGGCGCGGGCAAGACGACGATGATGGACTGCATCACGGGCAAGACGCGGCCCGACGCCGGCCGCATCACCTTCGGCACGAACGTCGACCTGCGGCGCCTGTCGGAACCCGAGATCGCCAACGCGGGCATCGGCCGCAAGTTCCAGAAGCCCACGGTGTACGAGCCGCTGACCGTGTTCGACAACCTCGAGCTCGCACTGGCCGCCGACCGGCGCGTGCGGGCGTCGCTGTTCTCGCGCCCGAGCGGCGAGCAGCTCGACCGCATCGGGGACGTGCTGCAGCGCATCCACCTGGTGGCCGACGCGCGGCGCGTGGCCGGCACCCTGTCGCACGGGCAGAAGCAGTGGCTCGAGATCGGCATGCTGCTGATGCAGGAGCCGAAGCTGCTGCTGCTCGACGAGCCGGTGGCCGGCATGACCGACGAGGAGACCGAGCGCACGGCCGAGCTGTGCCTGTCGCTCGAAGGACGGCACTCGCTGGTCGTCGTCGAGCACGACATGAAGTTCGTCGAGCTGCTCACGCAGGGCCGCAAGAAGGTGACGGTGCTGCACGAGGGCCGCGTGCTGGCCGAGGGTCTGCTGTCCGAGGTGCAGGCCGACCCGAAGGTGGTCGAGGTCTACCTCGGCCGATGACCATGTTGCGCGTGCACGACCTGAACCAGTACTACGGCGGCAGCCACATCCTGCGCGGCCCCAGCTTCGAGGCCCGCGTCGGCGAGGTGACAGTCGTGCTCGGGCGCAACGGCGTGGGCAAGACGACCCTGCTGAAGAGCCTGATGGGCGTGGTGCCGGTGAAGTCGGGCCGCATCGAGCTCGACGGCCGCGACGTCACCCGCGCGCCGCCCTACGAGCGCGTGCGCCGCGGCATCGGCTACGTGCCGCAGGGCCGCGAGATCTTCGGACGCCTCACGGTGGAAGAGAACCTGCGCATGGGGCTGGCCTCGCGGCCGGCCGGCACGTCGATCCCGACCGAGCTGTTCGAGCTGTTCCCGGTGCTCGCGCAGATGTCCGGCCGGCGCGGCGGCGACCTCTCCGGCGGCCAGCAGCAGCAGCTCGCGATCGCGCGCGCGCTGGCCGCACAACCGAAGCTGCTGCTGCTCGACGAGCCGACCGAGGGCATCCAGCCGAGCATCATCAAGGACATCGGCCGCGTGATCCGGCTGCTCGCATTGCGCAAGACGATGGCGATCGTGCTGGTCGAGCAGTACTACGACTTCGCGGCCGAACTGGCCGACCGCTACCTCGTCATGCAACGTGGCGAGATCGTCGCCGCCGGTGCAGGACGCGACATGGAACGCGACGGCGTGCGGCGGCTGGTGTCGATCTGACGCCGTCCGGCACACGGCGCCGCATCCGCCGACAATCGCGCCTCGTAAGCCAGACGAGGCCGCATGATCACCGTCCACCATCTCAACCACTCCCGTTCGCAGCGCGTGCTGTGGCTGCTCGAGGAGCTCGGCGTGCCGTACGAGATCCGCCGCTACGAGCGCGATCCCAAGACCCTGCTCGCGCCGCCCGAGCTCAAGCGCGTGCACCCGCTGGGCAAGTCGCCGGTGATCACCGACGGCGACGTCACCGTGGCCGAGTCCGGCGCGATCGTCGAGTACCTGATCGAGCGCTACGGCGCCGGCCGCCTGGTGCCGCCGCCGGGCACGCCCGAGCGGCGGCGCTGGACCTACTGGCTGCACTTCGCCGAGGGCTCGGCGATGCCGCCGCTGCTGATGAAGCTGGTGTTCGACAAGGTGCGCTCCGCGCGCGGTAAGCGTCCGGCCAAGTCACCTTGACGGCCGCCGCGGCAGTGAGGTCGGCGC
>CAZFET010000189.1:0-6954 GCA_964517545.1 uncultured Burkholderiaceae bacterium | reverse complement strand
CTGGCCAGCGCAAAGATGCCGATCAGCTCGGCGACCAACACGACTGCAAGGGCGAGAAAAAGGCGCCCGCTGCGCACGCCGCTCAGGACGCTCCAGATGGATGGGCGGTCAAGAGGACAGCGCGCTAGCCGGAGCAACGCGCCCCGGGTACGCGGGGCCCCTGTCCCACTGTTCGATGGCGCCAGCGATCAAAGGAGCGAGGCTCACGATATCCACCGGGATGGCGCCGATCGCCCGCGGCCCGCCGCTGCTGGCCCCAACCACGCGGCGGATGCGACGCACCGCGACACCCAGCCGCGCGTCGGGCACGCGCTGCAGCATGCGCTGCACGTACTGGCGCGCGCCGCCGGCCACCGTGTACCACTGCGGCCGGTCGCGCACCTGGATCAGCCCGTGGTTGTGGCAGAAGCGGATCATCGTGCCGATCGGGAACTGCAGCATCTGCGCGGTCGGGCACGACCAGATGCAGCCGATCATCGGCAGGAAGTACCACTCGCGGAACTCGCGGCCGAAGCGGTGCGCGTCGAGGAACTCGCCGATCGGCTGGGCCAGCGACGCGTCGCTGCCCTGCTCGGCCAGGCGCGTGGTGAGGCGGTTGAAGCGCAGCAGATCGGCCAGCATCGCCCAGAAGCGCGGTCGCAGCAGGTTGCGCCGCTGCGCGAACACGGTGTTCAGGTCCGAGCCGCTCCACTCGAGCCCGCCGGCCTGCACCGAGAACGACATGTCCGACTTCGCCACCGGAACGCCCAGCTCGGCGAACAGGCGGATCAGGTTCGGATACGTGCGCTCGTTGTAGACGAGGAAGCCGGTGTCGACGCCATGCGTCACGCCGTCGAGCGTGACGTCGACGGTGTTCGTGTGGCCGCCGAAGTGGCGACCGGCCTCGAACAGCGTCACCGCGGCATGACCCGCGAGCGTGTAGGCGACGGAAAGCCCCGAGATACCCGACCCGACGACGGCGACGCGCTGCATGGCGTCACCGGCCCGGGCGGCGGCGGGCGTCGCGCGATGCGACGGCCGCCTGGGGGAAGAAGAGCGTTGCGCAGCGCCCCGGAACGAATGAGGGAGGGAGGGAGGAGGAGGAGAAGCGCCCCGGGATTTCAGCCAGCGTGAGCGGCAGGCTGCGCAACGAAAAAGAGCCTGGAAGTCGACGCCTGCACAGGTCGGCAGGCCGCCGACGCGCCGCGAACAAGCACGACGCTCTCGCTTTGAGGGCAACGGGCGGGTCGAGTTCCGACGGCGGCGCGATTGAATTCATGGGTTCATTTCTGTACTATGCAGTGCACATGATAACTGAGCAGTTCTCATCTTGCATCGAGCAGTTTCCCCAAGTCCCGGACGAAGGCGGGGTCGTCGGGGCTCACCCGGCTCGGATGCCCGATGACCGTCTCGCCGCGGCGGTCGATCAGGTACTTGTGGAAGTTCCACTGCGGCGGCCCGCCGCCGCGTCGCGACAGTTCGGCGAACAGCGGGTGCTGTCCGGCGCCGGCCGCGACGCGCGTCTTGGCGAACATCGGGAAGCGCACGCCGAAAGTGCTCTCGCAGAACTCGGCGATCTGCCGGTTCGTGCCGGGCTCCTGCGCGCCGAAGTCGTTCGACGGGAACCCCAGCACCACGAAACCGCGACCGGCAAGGCGCTGGTGCAGCGCCTCGAGCGCGCGGTACTGCGGCGTGAAGCCGCAGAAGCTCGCCGTGTTGACCACGAGCACGACCTTGCCGGCGTACTGGCACAGCGACTGCGGCTTCTCGTCCTGCAGGCGCAGGACGGTGTGGTCCAGCAGCTTGACCGGGCACGCGGCCGCGACGGGGCCGGTCGTCGCGAGCAGGGCCAGGAGCAGTGCGCGTCGGAGGTGCAGCGGCATCGAGTTTGTCCTAGGCAAAACTGCGAGACGAGCCTATGCTAAGCGTCAGAGTCCGGCATTTCAACTGTTTGTCCATGACGAAACGAGCGACGGGCGGGCAACCCTCGAGCGCCCTCCATCCATGAACGACCGTTCCCCCGAGCGACCGCTGACCCTGTCCATCGCCGCCGTCGAGCGCGACACCGGCCTGAGCAAGGACACCTTGCGCGTCTGGGAGCGCCGCTACGGCTTCCCGCAGCCGGGCCGCGATCCGCTCGGCGAGCGCGCCTATCCGCTCGAGCAGGTGGAGAAGCTGCGCGTGCTGGAGCGCCGGCTCGACGCCGGCCACCGTCCCGGTCGCCTCGTGCCGATGCCCATCGGCGATCTGCAGCGTCTGGCCGACAGCACGGTCGGGTCGCCGCAGCGCCTGGCCGCCGGCGCGGTACCGTCGCCGGACCTGCGGGCCTTCGTCGAGTTGATCCGCGAGCATGACGTCGAGGGCTTGCGCCGCCAGTTGTCGCAGGTGCAGGCGCGCATGGGGCTGGGGCGCTTCGTGGTCGAAGTGGTGTCGCCGCTCAATACGCTGGTCGGTGACGCGTGGATGCGCGGCCAGCTCGAGATCTTCGAGGAGCACCTGTACACCGAGAGCGTCGCCGTGGTGCTGCGCAACGCCATCTACTCGGTGCCGCCCGGCGGGCCGGAAGGCGCGCCGCGCGTGCTGCTCACCACCTTCCCCGGCGAGCCGCACGGCCTGGGCCTGTTGATGGCCGAAGCCGTGTTCGCGCTCGAAGGCTTCCGCTGCCTGTCGCTGGGCGTGCAGACGCCCGTGTGGGACATCGTGCTGGCGGCGGCCGCGCACCGCGCCGACATCGTCGCGCTGAGCTTCACCGGCTGCACCAACCCGAACCAGGTGGTGACCGGCCTCGACGAACTGTCGGCGAAGCTGCGCCAGCGCGGCCTCGTGGCCGAGGTGTGGGCCGGTGGCTCGGCGCCCGTGCTGCGGCGCCGGCCGGTCGACGGCGTGCGCGTGTTCGCGAGCCTGGCCGAGCTGCCCGAAGCGCTGCGCGCGTGGCAGGCCGCGCGAGCCTGAGCGTGGCGGCGTCCGGCGCGCTGGTGCTCGTGCTGGGCGACCAGCTCGCCCACGACCATCCGCTGCTGGCCGCGCTCGATCCGGCGCACGACCGGGTGCTGATGATCGAGGCGCCCGGCGAGGCCATGCACGTCTGGAGCCACAAGGCGCGCATCGCGATCTTCCTGGCCGCGATGCGCCACTTCCGCGACGAGCAGCGCGCACGCGGCGTCCCGCTGGACTACGTGATGCTCGGCGACGGCGACGAGCCCACCCTGGCCGCTCGCCTCGCGCACGAGCTGCGCCGAAGGCGTCCGCGCGAGCTGCGCGTGCTGGAGCCGGGCGAGTGGCGGCTGCGCGAGGCCATCGAGCGCGTCGCGCGCGAAGCCGGCGTGCCGCTCGCGTGGCACGACGACCCGCACTTCCTGTGCTCGCGCCGCGACTTCGCGCGCTGGGCCGGCAGCGGCCGCGCCAGCCTGCGCATGGAGTTCTTCTACCGCGAGATGCGCCGCCGCCATCGCGTGCTGCTCGACACGGACGGCCAGCCCGAGGGCGGCCGCTGGAACTTCGACGCCGACAACCGCCGCGGCTATCCGAAGTCCGGGCCGGGCGACGTGCCGCCGCCGGCCGGGTTCGAGCCCGACGCGCTGACGCGCGAGGTGCTCGCCGAGGTGGAGCGCCGCTTCCCGGGCCACCCCGGGCGGCTCGATCGCTTCGCATGGCCGGTGACGCGGGCGCAGGCGCTGCAGGCGCTGCGCCGGTTCATCGACGCGCGGCTGCCGCAGTTCGGCCCGTGGCAGGACGCGATGTGGCGCGGCCTGCCGTTCGGCTGGCACTCGCTGCTGTCGCCCGCGCTGAACCTGCACCTGCTGCATCCGCGCGAGGTGCTCGACGCGGCCGAAGCGGCCTACCGGTCGGGCCGCGCGCCGCTGGCGAGCGTCGAGGGCTTCGTGCGGCAGGTGCTCGGCTGGCGCGAGTTCGTCCGCGGCGCGTACTGGCGCTTCATGCCCGGGCTGGCCGAGGCCAACCACTTCGGCCACGCGCGGCCGCTGCCGCGCTGGTACTGGTCGGGCGACACCCGCATGGCCTGCCTCGCCGACGCGATCGGCCAGACGCTCGAGCACGGCTACGCGCACCACATCCAGCGGCTGATGGTGACCGGGCTGTTCGCGCTGCTGGCCGAGGTCGAGCCGCGCCGGGTGGCCGACTGGTACCTCGCCGTCTACGTCGATGCGGTCGAGTGGGCCGAGCTGCCGAACGTCGCCGGCATGGCGCTGTTCGCCGACGGCGGCCGCTTCACGAGCAAGCCGTACGTCGCCTCCGGTGCGTACATCCGGCGCATGAGCAACCTGTGCGGCGGCTGCCCCTACAGGCCCGACCGGCGCAGCGGGCCCGACGCCTGCCCCTTCACGCTGCTCTTCTGGCGCTTTCTCGATCGCCACGAGGCGGCGCTCGCCGCGCATCCGCGCACCGCCATGATGGCGCGCAACGTGGCGCGGCTGCCGCCGGCCGAGCGCGAGCGCATCCGCGCCGAGTCGCAGCGCGTATTGCAGCGCGTCGAGTCCCTGTAGCCCCTCGTCACGGTCCCGCAGGGTCGCCCCCGTAGAATCCGCGCCTCGTCGTTGGAAACCACCATGCTCTACCCGGAACTGTTCAAGCAGCTCGAAGCCGTGCGCTGGAACATGGAACGCGACATCCCGTGGGATCGCTTCGATGGCTCGCTGCTCACCGACGAGCAGGCCCGCACGATCAAGATGAACGCCATCACCGAGTGGGCGGCGCTGCCGGCCACCGAGATGTTCCTGCGCGACAACCGCGACGACAGCGACTTCTCGGCCTTCATGAGCGTGTGGTTCTTCGAGGAGCAGAAGCACTCGCTGGTGCTGATGGAATACCTGCGGCGCTTCCGCCCCGATCTCGTGCCGACGGAGGCCGAGCTGCACGAGGTGCGCTTCGAGTTCGATCCCGCGCCCGCGCTGGAGACGCTGATGCTGCACTTCTGCGGCGAGATCCGCCTCAACCACTGGTACCGGCGTGCCGCCGAGTGGCATACCGAGCCGGTCATCAAGGCGATCTACGAGACCCTGGCCAGGGACGAGGCGCGTCACGGCGGCGCCTACCTGCGCTACATGAAGCGCGCGCTGCACCGCTTCGGCGACGAGGCGCGCGCCGCCTTCGCCAAGGTGGGTGTGCTGATGGCCAGCGCGCGCCGCACCGCGCAGGCGCTGCACCCGACCAACCTGCACGTCAACGAGAAGCTGTTCCCGCGCGACACGGTGCAAAGCCGGCTGCCCGATCCGCAGTGGCTCGAACACTGGCTCGACCGCCAGATCCAGTTCGACGCGTCGTGGGAGAGCCGCGTGGTCGAGCGCATCCTGCACAACCTGTCGCTGCTGATGGAGCGCAGCTTCGCGAGCGTGCAGGAGCTCAACCGCTACCGCAAGGAAGTCGCGGCGAAGCTGGGCGCGGCCGCGTCGCCGGCTGCGGTCGCCGCGCCCGGCGCGGCCTGAGGCCGCGCTCGCGCGTTCAGGACTTCGCCGCGAGCTTGGCCTGGTCGGCCTTGCGGTCGGCCACCACCTTCTGCGCGCTCGGGCGCTCGCCCACCAGCTTCAGGTAGGGCTTGATCTCCAGCCCGGCCGCGGCCAGCAGGTCCTCGCCCAGCACGATGCGCGTGGCCAGGCCCACGAGCGGCAGGTGGTTGAAGGCGGCGCAGTCCGCGAGGGTGAACGTGTCGCCCGCCACGTAGGGCGAGAATTTCGCCAGGCGCTTGAAGCCGGCGATGTGCTTCTCCAGCAGCTTGCGCACGCGCGCCGCGTTCGACTCGCTGATCTCGCCGCCGAAGAACGCCTTGCCGTACAAGTCGCGCGCCACCAGCTCGAGGTGCAGGTCGATGAACTTCATCAGCTCGCGTACCTTGGCCGCCGCGTAGGGGTCGGCGGGCAGCAGCCGCGGATCGGGAAAGCGCGCCTCCAGGTACTCGACGATCGCCTCGCTCTCGCACAGCGGGCCGTCCTCGGTGCGCAGGAACGGGATCTTGCCGAGCGGCGAGCACGCGAGCACCGCCTCGTCGCGGTTGCCGGTGCTCACGTAGTGCTCGGCGAAGGGCACACGCTTCTCGAGCAGCACCATCTTCGGCACGTTGTAGTAGTTCGACAGCGGCATTCCGCACAGCGTCAGCATCTCGTCTCGCTCCGTTCGTCGCCCGGTCCGGGTGTCGCGCGAGCATAGCGGCGTCCCGCGCGAGAGGCCTGACGCGTGCGCGACAGGCGCGGCCGCCGCGACCGTGCGCGCGCCACAATCGCGCCATGCCCTCGATCCTCGACAAGCTGTGCCCGCGCCCGCAGCTCGCCGCGCGGCTGGCCGCGCTGCCGCGGCCGATGGTGTTCACCAACGGCGTGTTCGACATCCTGCACCGCGGCCACGTCACCTACCTCGAGCAAGCGCGCGCGCTCGGCGCGTCGCTGGTGATCGGCCTGAACAGCGACGCCTCGGCGCGCGGCCTGGGCAAGGGGCCCGAGCGCCCGCTCAACCGCGAGGAGGACCGCGCCTGCGTGCTGGCCGCGCTGGAAAGCGTGAGCCTGGTCGCCCTGTTCGACGAGCCCACGCCGGTCGAGCTGATCCGCCTCGTGCGGCCCGACCTGTTCGTCAAGGGCGGCGACTACGACATCGAGTCGCTCGAGGAGACGCGCGTCGTGCGCTCGTGGGGCGGCGACGCGCGCGCCATCGCCTTCGTCGCCGGCTACTCGACCACGTCGCTGGTCGCGCGCATTCGCGGCTGATCGACCGCCGCGACCCGACGCCGGCGCGGCGCGCGGCGCCGCTCAGGTCCGCGGGACGACCCGACGACCGCGGGGCATCGGCCGGTTGACCAGCCAGATGCCCAGCGCCACGGCGGCCAGCGCGATCAGCAGCCGCGTGGTCACCGGTTCGGCCAGCCACAGCGCGCCGGCCACCAGCCCGGCCACCGGCGTGAGCAAGGTGAACGACGACAGCTGCGTGGCCGGGTAGTGGCGCACCAGCCAGAACCACGCGAGGTAGCTCGCG
>CAZFET010000188.1:1806-6968 GCA_964517545.1 uncultured Burkholderiaceae bacterium | reverse complement strand
TTGAGCAGCCGGGTCTTGATCCCGTCGTATTTGGACAGCCCGGTGAACAGCACGCCCAGGCGTTCGCCCCACGCGAGTCGGTCCTGCACCGCAGCGAGCGACGCCCGCAGCGCCGCACGCACTTCCGGGTCGGGCTCGGCCGCCAGCCGCTCGGCCAGCAGCGAGCGGATCGACGGCGACGGACTGCCCGCGAGCTGCCGCGCCGCGTCGAGCCGGCGAGCCCGGTCGCCCGCGCCGATCAGCACGGCCGCACGCAGCAGCGCGAGCTGCTCTTTCAACGCCGCGTCGGACTCGGCGGCCAGCGCCTTCTCGAGCAGCGGCAGCCTGCCCTCGTCGACCTGGTCCTTCAGCTCGGCGATCGCGCGGGCGCGCACCGCCCGGTCGGGCGACAGCAAGGACAACGCGGCCAGCACGCCCTCGAGCTCGCGGCGCATGCGGTTGTTGTTCACGACGTCCTCGGCGCCGTCGGGCAGGCTCGCCGCCGCGCCCGTGACGGCGTCGGTGGCCTTGTCGCCGCGCACGACGAAGACGCGGTCGCCGGCGACCTTCACCTCGTCGGCCAGCAGCGCCTGCACGAATGGCACGAGCGAGGCGTCGCCGGCCGCCGCCGCTTCCTGGAGCGCGCCGATGCGCGAGTCGTTGTCGGCGCCGCCGGCGCCTGCGATGCGCAGCGCCTGCGCCGGCGTCAAGGCCTGCGCCGCGCAGGCGACCGCAAGGAAAAGGCCTCCGAGGAGGCCCTTGAGCCACGTCATGACGGCCGATCCGCTGCGCCGCGACGGCCCGCGACTACTTCTTCGCCGCCATCAGGGCCGGCACGTTGGCCTTGCCCTTGTTCTCGGCGATGTAGTCGCTCCACGGGTCGGCGGCCACCGGGCCCGGCGTCTTCCAGACCACGTTGAACTGGCCGTCGGCCTTGACCTCGCCGATGAACACGCTCTTGTGCAGGTGGTGGTTCTTCTCGTCCATCTTCGACGTGATGCCCGACGGCGCCTTGAAGGTCTGGCCGTACATCGCCGTGCGCACCTTGTCGACGTCGGTGCTCTTGGCCTTGGTGACCGCCTGCGCCCACATGTTGATGCCGATGTAGGTGGCCTCCATCGGGTCGTTGGTGATCGGCTTGTCCTTGTGGCCGGCGATGTTCTTCGCCTTGGCGTAGGCGGCCCACTTCTTCTGGAACTCGTCGTTGGCCGGCGCCTTGATCGACTGGAAATAGTTCCACGCCGCGAGGTGGCCGACCAGCGGCTTGGTGTCGACGCCGCGCAGCTCCTCCTCACCGACCGAGAAGGCGACCACCGGCACGTCGGTGGCCTTCAGGCCCTGGTTGCCGAGCTCCTTGTAGAAGGGCACGTTGGAGTCGCCGTTGATCGTCGAGACCACCGCGGTCTTCTTGCCCTCGCTCGCGAATTTCTTGATCTTCGCGATGATCGACTGGTAGTCGCTGTGGCCGAAGGGCGTGTACTCCTCCATGATGTCGGCGTCGGCCACGCCCTTGCTCTTGAGGAAGGCGCGCAGGATCTTGTTGGTGGTGCGCGGGTAGACGTAGTCGGTGCCCAGCAGCACCCAGCGCCTGGCCGAGCCGCCGTCCTTGCTCATCAGGTACTCGACGGCGGGAATGGCCTGCTGGTTCGGCGCGGCACCGGTGTAGAAGACGTTCTTGCTGAGTTCCTCGCCCTCGTACTGCACCGGGTAGAACAGCAGCGCGTTCGTCTCCTCGAACACCGGCAGCACGCTCTTGCGCGACACGCTGGTCCAGCAGCCGAACACCACTGCCACCTTGTCTTGCGTGATCAGCTGCCTCGCCTTCTCGGCGAAGAGCGGCCAGTTCGACGCCGGGTCCACGACCACCGGCTCGAGCTTCTTGCCGAGCAGGCCGCCCTTGGCGTTGATCTCGTCGATCGCCATCAGCACGGTGTCCTTCAACACCGTCTCGGAGATCGCCATCGTGCCCGACAGCGAGTGCAGCACGCCGACCTTGATGGTGTCCTGGGCGTTGACGGGCAGGGCAAAGGCAGCGGCGAGGGCAGCGGCCAGCGAGACGAGCGCGTGGCGACGAATCATGGATGGATCCTCCGGTCGGTCGTGGGCGTCGGCCGATCGGTTCGGCCGTTCGGCACCACGTTACGCAAGCGCTGTGCCACGCGCATGGCACCGCTCTTGCACGACGACGCGCCTCGAATGTCGATGCCCGTCGAAGCCGTGCGTCGATAAGATGCACGAGGCGCACCACGACCGACACCCGCCATGGACCTGACCCCGCGCGAGAAGGACAAGCTGCTGCTGTTCACCGCCGCGCTGCTCGCCGAGCGGCGCCGCGCGCGGGGCCTGAAGCTGAATCATCCCGAAGCGGTCGCGCTCATCAGCATGGCGATCGTCGAGGGCGCGCGCGACGGCAAGACGGTCGCGCAGCTCATGAGCGAGGGCAAGAGCGTGCTCACGCGCGACGACGTGATGGACGGCGTGGCCGAGATGATCCCGGACATCCAGGTCGAGGCCACCTTCCCCGACGGCACCAAGCTGGTGACCGTGCACCAGCCGATCGCATGACCGAGGAGCACCGATGAGGCACATCGTCGTGAACACGTTCGCCGTCGCGGCTGCATCGATCGCGGCCAGCGCCGCCCGCGCGCACGACGGCCACGGCGCCGCCGGCGCGCACTGGCACGCCACCGACGCATGGGGCTTCGTGCTGGTCGGTGCGCTGGTCGCCGCCGCGCTCTGGCTCGGCCGGCGCAAGTAGACGTCGCCGACCGCACGCGGAGCCTCCCGATGATCCCCGGCGAACTCTTCACCGACGGTCCCGATGCCACGCTCAACCCCGGCCGGCGCACGCTCACGCTGGTCGTGCAGAACACCGGCGACCGGCCGATCCAGGTCGGCTCGCACTACCACTTCGCCGAGACGAACGCGGCGCTCGCGTTCGACCGCGCGGCCGCGCGCGGCATGCGGCTGAACATCCCGAGCGGCACGGCCGTGCGCTTCGAGCCCGGCCAGCAACGCACCGTCGAGCTGGTCGACTACGCCGGCGCGCGCGAGGTGTGGGGATTCCGCGGCCTCGTGCAGGGCAGGCTCTGATGGCCACGCTCGGACGGCGCGCCTACGCCGAGATGTACGGCCCCACCGCCGGCGACCGCGTGCGCCTGGCCGACACGGCGCTCGTGGTCGAAGTCGAGCGCGACCTGACGCTCGCCGCGGGCGGCTACGGCGAAGAGGTGAAGTTCGGCGGCGGCAAGACCATCCGCGACGGCATGGGCCAGGGCCAGCGGCCCAACGGCCCCGGCCGCCACGAGGCGGTGGACTGCGTGATCACCAACGCGCTGATCGTCGACCACTGGGGCATCGTCAAGGCCGACATCGGCATCCGCGGCCAGCGCATCGCGGCGATCGGCAAGGCCGGCAATCCCGACGTGCAGCCCGGCGTCGATATCGTGATCGGACCGGGCACCGAGGTGATTGCGGCCGAGGGCATGATCGTCACGGCCGGCGGCATCGACACGCACATCCACTTCATCTGCCCGCAGCAGATCGACGAAGCGCTGCACTCCGGCATCACCACCATGATCGGCGGCGGCACGGGCCCCGCGACCGGCACCTTCGCCACCACCTGCACGCCCGGGCCCGAGAACATCGCGCAGATGCTGCGCGCGGCCGACGCGTTCCCGATGAACCTGGGCTTCCTGGGCAAGGGCAACGCGAGCCGACCCGAGGCGCTGCGCCAGCAGATCGCGGCCGGCGCCATCGGCATGAAGCTGCACGAGGACTGGGGCACCACGCCGGCGGCCATCGACTGCTGCCTGTCGGTGGCCGAGCAGACCGACACGCAGGTGGCGATCCACACCGACACGCTGAACGAGAGCGGCTTCGTCGAAGACACGATCGCCGCGTTCAAGGGCCGCACGATCCACAGCTTCCACACCGAAGGCGCGGGCGGCGGCCACGCGCCGGACATCCTGAAGGTGGTCGGCGAGGCCAACGTGCTGCCCTCCTCCACCAACCCGACGCGGCCCTACACCGTCAACACCATCGACGAGCACCTCGACATGCTGATGGTGTGCCACCACCTCGACGCGTCGATCGCCGAGGACCTGGCCTTCGCCGAGAGCCGCATCCGCCGCGAGACCATCGCGGCCGAGGACATCCTCCACGACCTCGGCGCGATCAGCATGTTCAGCTCCGACTCGCAGGCGATGGGCCGCGTGGGCGAGGTGATCCTGCGCTGCTGGCAGACCGCGCACAAGATGAAGGAGCAGCGCGGCGCACTGCCCGGCGACCCGGCGCGCCACGACAACGCGCGCGTGATGCGCTACGTGGCCGAGGACACGATCAACCCGGCGCTCGCCCACGGCAGCGCGCACGGGGTGGGCTCGGTCGAGCCCGGCAAGTGGGCCGACCTGGTGCTGTGGCGGCCCGCGTTCTTCGGCGTGAAGCCCAGCCTCGTGGTGAAGGGCGGCTTCATCGCTGCCGCGCTGATGGGCGACGCCAACGCGAGCATCCCGACGCCGCAGCCGGTGCACGCACGGCCGATGTTCGGCGCCTTCGGCGGCGCGCTCGGCCGCACGTCGCTCACCTTCGTGAGCCAGGTCTCGCTGCAGCACGGCGTGGCCGAGGGCTACGGGCTGCACAAGCGACTGGCCGCCGTGAAGGGCTGCCGCACGGTGAAGAAGGCGCACATGGTGCACAACGACTGCACGCCACGGATGGAGATCGACGCGCAGACCTACGAGGTGCGCGCCGACGGTCAGCTGCTCACCTGCGAGCCGGCGATGGTGCTGCCGATGGCGCAGCGCTATTTCCTGTTCTGAGCGACGGACGCGATGCTGAACGTCGGCAAGCTCGTCGCCCGGGGTCACGGTCTCGCGCCGGCGCTGCTGCGGCGCGCCGCGACGGTCGAGCTCGACTGGGACGTGCGGCAGCGCAGTCGCTTCGAGACGGTCGACTCCGCGGGCCGGCGCCTCGGCGTGTTCCTGCCGCGCGGGACCGTGGTGCGCGGCGGCGACGTGCTCGTCGCCGAGGACGGATCGCTGGTGGCGGTGAAGGCCGCACCGCAGCCGGTGATGGTCGTGCGCGCGTGCGCCGAGCACGGATCGCCGTTCGACCTGCTGCGCGCGGCCTATCACCTGGGCAACCGCCACGCGCCCGTGCAGATAACCCCTCAAGGGGTGATG
>CAZFET010000188.1:0-1796 GCA_964517545.1 uncultured Burkholderiaceae bacterium | reverse complement strand
GGCCGACACCCACGCGCATCGCGGTCATGTGCATCGAGGTCCTGCGCCGCAGGGTCATGCGCATCACGGCCACCCTGACCACGACCACGATCACGACCACGGTCACGGTCATGGGCACGATCACCGATGACGTCGGCCGCGCACGACCTGAATGCGCCGCCCGCGCTCGCGGCCGCGTCGCTGCTGCGGCTGCTGTGGCTGGCGTCGCCTGCGTTGCCGGTCGGCGGCTTCAGCTACTCCGAAGGCCTCGAGCCGGCCGTCGACGCGGGCCTCGTCGCCGACGAGTCTTCCGCACGCGCGTGGCTGCTCGATCATCTGCAGCTCGTGCTCGCGCGCGCCGACCTGCCGCTCGTGGCGGCGGCCTGGCGCGCCTGGCAGCAGCACGACACGGCGCGCGCGAGGGCGCTGAACGACTGGGCTCTCGCCACACGCGAGTCGGCCGAACTGCGCCTGCAGACCGAACAGATGGGCCGCTCGCTCGCCGACTGGCTGCACCGCCAGGCCGCGGACGATGCGCGGATCGCCGCGCTCGCGAAGCTGCCGCCGGCGCCCGCGTGGCCGGTGGTCTTCGGGCTCGCCGCATGGCGCAGCGGCGCACCCGTGCGCGAGAGCCTGCTCGCCTTCGGCTTCGGCTGGGCCGAGAACATGGTGCAGGCCGCGGTGAAGGCGGTGCCGCTGGGCCAGCATGCCGGCCAGCGCGTGCTCGCCGCACTGGCCGACGCGCTGCCCGGCGCGGTCGAGCGTTCGCTGTCGATCGGCGACGAAGAACGCCAGGCGTTCGCGCCGGGCCTCGCGATCCTGTCGTCGCGCCACGAAACCCAGTACTCGAGACTCTTCCGATCATGAGCCCGCTGCACTCGATCCCCGGTCGAACCAAGAAGCTGCCGCCGCTGCGTGTGGGGGTCGGCGGCCCGGTCGGGTCGGGCAAGACCACCCTCGTCGAGATGCTGTGCAAGGCCATGCGCGACCGCTGGGACCTGCTGGTCGTGACCAACGACATCTACACGAAGGAAGACCAGCGGCTGCTCACCGTGGCCGGCGCGCTGGAGCCCGAGCGCATCATGGGCGTCGAGACCGGCGGCTGCCCGCACACCGCGATCCGCGAAGACGCCTCGATCAACCTCGAGGCGGTCGACCGCATGCTCGCGAGATTCCCCGATGCCGACATCGTGTTCGTCGAGTCCGGCGGCGACAACCTCGCCGCCACCTTCAGTCCCGAGCTGAGCGACCTCACGATCTACGTCATCGACGTGGCCGCCGGCGAGAAGATCCCGCGCTAGGGCGGGCCGGGGATCACCAAGAGCGACCTGTTCGTCATCAACAAGACCGACCTCGCACCCCACGTGGGCGCCGACCTCGCGGTGATGGAGGCCGACACGAAGCGCATGCGTGGCGCGCGGCCCTACGTGATGACCAACCTCAGGACGCGCGCCGGTCTCGACGCGGTGGTGTCGTTCATCGAGACGCGCGGGCTGCTGATGCCATCGGACTGAGTGCCGGCCGCCGCCTCGGAAGCGCCGCCTCGGAAGCGCCGCCGCGGAAGCGCCGCCTCAGAAGCGCCGCGTCACGCTGGCCGTCAGGTGACGACGGGCGCCGGCAAAGCAGTCGCCGCGCTGCAGGCACACCGGGTAGTACACCTTGTCGGCGAGGTTCTGCACGTTCAGCGCGTAGCGCCATTCGCCGGCGTCGTAGGCGAGCGCGGCGTCCACGAGGGCCAGACGCGGCGTGGGCGGCGCGTCGCCGTCGCGCACGGCGCTGAACATCCGCACGCCCGCCGCGACCGACCAGCCGGGCCG
>CAZFET010000187.1:771-6989 GCA_964517545.1 uncultured Burkholderiaceae bacterium | reverse complement strand
GCGGCCGACTTCGGCGTGGTGCCGGTCGAGAACTCCACCGAAGGCGTGGTCGCGCGCTCGCTCGACCTGTTCCTCACCACGCCGCTGTTCGTCATCGGCGAGACCAGCCTGTTCGTCCGCCACAACCTGCTGCGACGGACCGACTCGCTCGACGGCATCGCGGCCGTGTGCGCGCATCCGCAGGCGCTGGCGCAGTGCCACGGCTGGCTGTCGAACCACCTGCCGAACGTGGAGCGCCGGCCCGTCGCGAGCAACGCCGAGGGCGCGCGGCTCGCGTCGCAGGACGCCTACACGTGGTGGCGCCGGCCATCCAGGACGACGCGCACAACCGCACGCGCATCGCGATCGTCACGCATCCGGGGCGTCATCCCGCGCCGGGCGCGTCGGGGCACGACTGCACGAGCCTCGTCGTGTCGGTCGCCAACCGGCCCGGCGCCGTGCACGACATGCTGGTGCCGCTGAAGCAGCACGGCGTGTCGATGACGCGCTTCGAGTCGCGGCCGGCGCGCTCCGGCCAGTGGGAGTACTACTTCTACATCGACCTCGAGGGCCACCCCGAGCAGCCCCACGTCGCGGCGGCGCTGAAGGAACTGCGCGCGGTGTGCGCGTTCTTCAAGCTGCTGGGCACCTACCCGATCGACGTGCACTGACCATGTTCACCCAGCTCGGCGTCATCGGTTGCGGCTTGATGGGCGGCTCGTTCGCGCTGGCGCTCAAGCGCGGCGGGCTGGTCAAGCGCGTCATCGGCTACAGCAAGAGCCCGTCGACCACCGAACGCGCGAAGAAGATGGGCGTGATCGACGTGGCCGCCGAGTCGGCGCTGCTGGCGGTGGCGGGCTCCGACGTCGTGCTGATCGCGGTGCCGGTGTCGGCCACCGAGACCACGTTCCGCGCGATCCGCCATCTGGTCGAGCCGGGCGTGCTGTTCATGGACGTCGGCAGCACGAAGCGCGACGTGGTCGACGCGGCGCGGCGCGTGCTGAAGGAACGCGTGCCGTCGTTCGTGCCAGCGCACCCGATCGCCGGCAAGGAAGTGGCCGGCGTCACCCACGCCGACGCGTCGCTGTACCACGGCCGGCAGGTGATCCTCACGCCGCTGCCGCAGACCGACGCTGCGCTCGTGCAGAAGGCCACCGACGTGTGGTCGGCGATCGGCGCGCAGGTGCTGCGCATGACGCCCGAGAACCACGACGCGGCCTTCGCCGCCGTGAGCCACCTGCCGCACCTGCTCGCGTTCGCGTACTTCTCGTCGGTGGCGCGGCAGCCCGCGGGGCGCGACTACCTGTCGCTCGCCGGCCCGGGCTTCCGCGACTTCACCCGCATCGCCGCGAGCGACCCGCAGGTCTGGCGCGACATCCTGATGAGCAACCGCGAGGAACTGCTCAAGCAGTCCGCGCGCTTTCGCCACACGCTCGACGCGCTGGAGCACGTCATGCGCTCGGGCAATGCCGATGCGCTGGAGGACCTGATCCGCAGCGCCTCCGAGGCGCGGGCCAACTGGCACATGTCGTCGCACAAGCCGCGCTGAGCCCGTCGGCCGAGGCGCCACCGACACGCTTCCCGACCTCGATGTACGACATCCCCTTCCTCGACCTGCCTGCGCTGAGCGCCGCCGGCGGCACGGTGCAGCTGCCCGGCTCCAAGAGCATCAGCAACCGCGTGCTGCTGCTGGCCGGCATGGCCGAGGGCACGACCCACGTGCGCGGCCTGCTCGACTCGGACGACACGCGCGTCATGCTCGACGCGCTGCGCCAGCTCGGCTGCGCGGTCGATCGCGACGGCACCGACTGCCGAGTGCGCGGCCTCGGCGGGCGGCTGCGCGTCCACGACGCGAAGCTCTTCCTCGGCAACGCCGGCACCGCGATGCGCCCGCTGGCCGCCGCGCTGGCCGTGCTCGCGGCCACCCAGGGCGGCCACTTCGAGCTCTCGGGCGTGCCGCGCATGCACGAGCGGCCGATCGGCGATCTGGTCGACGCGCTGCGCCCGCTGGGCTGTCGCATCAACTGCCTCGGCGCCGAGGGCTATCCGCCGCTCGCGCTGTACGGCGACGCGGGCGGCCGGCTCGCGCTGGACGCGCCGATCCGCGTGCGCGGCGACGTCTCGAGCCAGTTCCTCACCGCGCTGCTGCTCGCGCTGCCGCTGGTGGCCGTTCGCGACATCGTGGTCGAGGTCGACGGCGAGCTCATCAGCAAGCCCTATGTCGAGATCACCCTGAACCTGCTGGCACGCTTCGGCATCGCGGTCGCGCGCGAGGGCTGGCGGCGCTTCACCGTCGCGGCCGGCAGCACCTACCGCACGCCCGGCGAGATCCACGTCGAGGGCGACGCGTCGGCGGCGTCGTACTTCATCGCGCTCGGCGCCATCGGCGCCCACGGCGGACGCACCTTGCGCATCGAAGGCGTCGGGCTCGACTCCATCCAGGGCGACATCCGCTTCGTCGAGGCGGCCCGGGCGATGGGCGCCGACGTGCGCGGCAGTGCCAACGGGCTCGAGGTGCGGCGCGGCCGGTGGCCGCTCGAGCCGATTCGCCTCGACTGCAACCACATCCCCGACGCCGCGATGACCCTGGCCGTGATGGCGCTGTTCGCGCGCGGGCCGTCGCGGCTGGAGAACATCGCCAGCTGGCGCGTGAAGGAGACCGACCGCATCGCCGCGATGGCGGCGGAGTGCCGCGCGCTGGGCGCGACCGTCGTCGAGGGCACCGACTTCATCGAGATCGCGCCCCCCGCGCCGTGGCGACCGGCGGCCGTGCGCACCTACGACGACCATCGCGTGGCGATGTGCTTCTCGCTCGCGGCCTTCGGCGGCGTGCCGGTGCGCGTGCTCGATCCGCGCTGCGTCGGCAAGACCTACCCCGACTACTTCGAGGCGTTCTTCGGCGTGGTCGAGGCGCATCCGGCCGACGTGCCGGTGATCGCGATCGACGGGCCGACGGCCTCTGGCAAGGGCACCCTCGCGGCGGCCGTCGCCGCGGCGCTCGGCTATCACGTGCTCGACTCGGGCCTGCTGTACCGCGCCGCCGCGTTGCAGGCGCTGCGCAGCGGCGTGGCCGCCGACGACGAACCCGCGCTCGCCGCGCTCGCGGGCGCCTTGCCGCTGCGCTTCGCCGACGGCCGCGCCTACCTCGACGGCGAGAACGTCGCCGACGCGCTGCGCGACGAGGCGGTCGGCTCGCTGGCCTCGCGCATCTCCGCCCTGCCCGGCGTGCGCCGCGCGCTGCACGAACTGCAGTTGTCGTTCCGCCGGCCGCCCGGCCTGGTGGCCGACGGCCGCGACATGGGTACCGTGGTGTTCCCCGACGCGGCGCTCAAGGTCTTTCTCACCGCGAGCGCCGCCGAACGCGCGGAGAGGCGCTACAAGCAATTGATTTCAAAGGGAATTCCGGCTAACATCGACAGTCTTCGCGCTGACCTCGAGGCGCGTGACGCGAGGGACAAGTCCCGCAGCGTCGCGCCATTGAAGCCGGCCGAAGACGCGCTCTCGCTGGACAACTCTGCGCTCACGATCGAGCAATCGGTCGACCGGGTGCTCGGCTGGTGGCAGGAGCGCCGGCCGTTCGGCGAAAGCCGGGCGGCCACCGACGGCGCCTAGCGCCGGTCGTCCGGGCCCGCCGCCCTCCCCACAGCACCGCGTGGTGCGCAGGGGGCGTCGGATGTTCAACGTCAACCCGCGGCCTCGGCCGCAGCACCGCCGGCAACGATCCCGCAGCTTCCCGCCGGCACAGGAAACCCGAATGTCCCAGACCCAAACCGCCACCACCGGCGGCGAATCGTTCGCCGCCCTGTTCGAGGAAAGCCTCAAGCGCAGCGAGATGCGCGCCGGCGAGGTGATCACCGCCGAGGTGGTCCGCGTCGACTACAACTACGTGGTGGTGAACGCCGGCCTCAAGAGCGAGGCCTACGTCCCGATCGACGAATTCAAGAACGACCAGGGCGAGATCGAGGTCCAGCCCGGCGACTTCGTCTCGGTGGCGATCGACGCCATCGAGAACGGCTACGGCGACACCATCCTGTCGCGCGACAAGGCCAAGCGCCTGGCCTCGTGGCTGGCGCTGGAGCAGGCGCTGGAGTCCGGCGACTTCGTCTCCGGCACCGTCTCCGGCAAGGTCAAGGGCGGCCTGACGGTGCTGGTCAACGGCATCCGCGCCTTCCTCCCCGGCTCGCTGATCGACACGCGTCCGGTCAAGGACCTGACGCCGTACGAAGGCAAGACGATGGAGTTCAAGGTCATCAAGCTCGACCGCAAGCGCAACAACGTCGTGCTGTCGCGCCGCGCGGTGGTCGAGGCTTCGATGGGCGAGGAGCGCGCCAAGCTGCTCGAGACCCTGCGCGAAGGCGCCATCGTGCACGGCGTGGTCAAGAACATCACCGAGTACGGCGCGTTCGTCGACCTGGGCGGCATCGACGGTCTGCTGCACATCACCGACATGGCCTGGCGCCGCGTGCGCCACCCGAGCGAGGTGGTGCAGGTCGGCCAGGAGCTCACCGCCAAGGTGCTCAAGTTCGACGCCGAGAAGAACCGCGTCTCGCTGGGCCTCAAGCAGCTCGGCGACGACCCGTGGCTGGGCGTGTCGCGCCGCTACCCGCAGGGCACGCGCCTGTTCGGCAAGGTCACCAACATCGCCGACTACGGCGCCTTCGTCGAGATCGAGCCGGGCATCGAGGGCCTGGTGCACGTCTCGGAGATGGACTGGACCAACAAGAACGTCGCCCCGTCGAAGGTCGTCACGCTCGGCGAAGAGGTCGAGGTGATGGTGCTCGAGATCGACGAGGACAAGCGCCGCATCAGCCTCGGCATGAAGCAGTGCAAGGCGAACCCCTGGGAGGAGTTCGCCATGAACGTCAAGCGCGGCGACCGCGTCAAGGGCCCGATCAAGTCGATCACCGACTTCGGCGTCTTCGTCGGCCTGGCCGCCGGCATCGACGGCCTGGTGCACCTGTCCGACCTGTCGTGGCACGAGCCGGGCGAGCAGGCGGTGCGCAACTACAAGAAGGGCCAGGAAGTCGAGGCGGTGGTGCTCGCCATCGACGTCGAGCGCGAGCGCATCTCGCTGGGCATCAAGCAGCTCGACGGCGACCCGTTCGCCACGTTCGCCTCGGTCAACGACCGCGGCAGCGTGGTCTCGGGCAAGGTCAAGAGCGTCGACGCGCGCGGCGCCGAGATCCAGCTCACGGCCGACGTCACGGGCTACCTGCGCGCCAGCGAGATCAGCCGCGACCGCGTCGAGGACGCGCGCAACGTGCTGAAGGAAGGCGACGAGGTGTCGGCCATGATCGTCAACATCGACCGCAAGACGCGCTCGATCCAGCTGTCGATCCGCGCCAAGGACCAGGCCGACCAGCAAGAGGCGATGCAGCGCCTGTCGCAGTCGAACGAGCGCGAGAGCGCCGGCACGACGAGCCTGGGCGCCCTGCTGCGCGCCAAGCTCGACACGCAGAAGGACGGCGGCAACAACGGCTGACGCCGCAGCATGACGCGCTCCGACCTGGTGGCGAGGCTGGCCGAGAAGTTCGGCCAGCTCACGCATCGCGACGCCGAGTACGCCGTGAAGACCATCCTCGATGCGATGTCCGACGCGCTCGCGCGCGGGCATCGCATCGAGATCCGCGGCTTCGGCAGCTTCTCGATCAACCGCCGACCGCCGCGCGTGGGGCGCAACCCGCGCAGCGGCGAGCAGGTCACCATCCCCGAGAAGCTGGTGCCGCACTTCAAGCCCGGCAAGGCACTGCGCGAGTCGGTCGACGCCAGCATGCCGGTGGCCGACGACGCGTCGGCCGCGCGCTGACCGGCGCAGCGCGCGGCGCGCGCGGCGTCCGCTCGCGGCACACCGGGCCGCCCCACTGCATCGCAGCCGGACCCCGCGGCTAGAATTTCCGCGGGTTCTCCGATGCGTGCGTTCGTCTGGGCCTTCCGCGCCCTCCTCTTCTTCGCGCTGTTCGCGTTCGCGCTGAACAACCAGCAGGACGCCAGCGTCCGCTGGTTCTTCGGCCAGGAATGGCGCGCCCCGATGGTCATCATCGTGCTCGTGGCGTTCGCGCTCGGCTGCGCGTTCGGCGTGCTCGCGATGGTGCCGAGCTGGTGGCGCCACCGCCGCGACGCGCGCCGGCACGAGCCGGCGTCGGCGACCACGGTGCTCAGCGAGATGCCCGCCACCCAGTCGCCGCCGTCGACCGACGCGCTGCCGCAGCACCCGCCGCGCGATGGACTTTGACCTGCAG
>CAZFET010000187.1:0-761 GCA_964517545.1 uncultured Burkholderiaceae bacterium | reverse complement strand
CATCGCGATCCGCGGCTCCGGCAGCTTCGCGATCAACCGCCGCCCGCCGCGCGATGGACTTTGACCTGCAGTGGCTGCTGTGGGGCCTGCCGGTCGCCTTCGCGCTCGGCTGGATCGCCTCGCGGCTGGACGTGCGGCAGTGGAAGCGCGCGCAGCAGGACGCGCCGCGCGCGTACTTCAAGGGCCTGAACCTGCTGCTCAACGAGCAGCAGGACAAGGCGATCGACGCCTTCATCGAGGCGGTGCAGCACGACCCCGGCACCTCCGACCTGCACTTCGCGCTGGGCAACCTGTTCCGCCGCCGCGGCGAGTACGAGCGCGCGGTGCGCGTGCACGAGCACCTGCTGCAGCGCGCCGACCTGCCGCCGGCCGAGCGCGAGCGTGCGCAGTACGCGCTGGCGCAGGACTTCCTGAAGGCCGGCCTGTTCGACCGCGCCGAGGCCGCGTTCAAGGCGCTCGACGGCACGCCGTTCGACACCGAGGCGCGGCTCGCGCGGCTCGGCATCTACGAACGCTCGCGCGACTGGCGCGCGGCCGCCGAGACCGCCGCGCGGCTCGAGAAGACCGGCACGGGCTCGTTCGCGTCGCGCATCGCGCACTACTGGTGCGAGCTCGCGCTCGAGGCCGACGCGCGCCAGCAGTCGGCCGAGGCCGACGACGCGCTGCGCCGCGCGATCGAGGCCGCGCCGACGGCGCCGCGCCCGCGCGTGCTCGCGGGCCAGCGCCTCGCGCGTGCCGGCCGCCACCGTGAGGCGCTCGCG
>CAZFET010000186.1:0-7113 GCA_964517545.1 uncultured Burkholderiaceae bacterium | reverse complement strand
GAGCGCGACCCCCACGCCGAACAGCGCGACGAAGTGCTCGCGCAGCGCCATCAGCCGCTGGCCCGGATCGGCCACGACGAAGCCGGCGTCGATGAGCGACTTCAGCGCGATCGGGAACACGAGGGTCGCGCCGGCCGCCAGCACGAGGAACAGCAGCGCGAGCCCGATGCGCCCCCGATACGGCCGCAGGAAGGGCGCCAGCCCCGACAGCGAGCGCGGCGTGGCGGAAGCAGGGCGTGGGTCGGGGCGGACGTCGGGCATCGCGCGAGTCTATTGAGCTTTTCATGACGCGCGACGGCAACGCCGTCCGTTCGGGCCGGGCAACATCAGCCGTTCGGGGTGGGCAACACCGCCCGTTCGGGCTGGGCAACACCGCCCGTTCGGGCTGAGCTTGTCGAAGTCCCACCACCGTCGTCGCGAGGGCTTCGACAGGCTAGGCCCGCACGGCGATCGCTCGACCCGCACGGCGATCGCTCGGCCCGAACGGTGATCGAGGCGTCGTCAGTGCTGGAACGCTCGATGGTCGCGCGATCCACCGCGCCGACGGCGCGCTACAGGTTGCCCGCGAACAGCCGCCGGATGAACAGGTCGCGGAAGCTGTGCGCCTCGTCGAGCCCGAGGCGCTCGAGATACGCGTGCGGCGCCTCCTTGCCTTCCCACAGCGCGCGCACCGTCATCTGCACCAGTTCGGCCGGATGGTGCGTGGCGTGCTTGAGCTTCTTCAGCGCGCGCACGATGTGCAGCTCGTCGTCGGTGAGGTCGGTGCCGAACGGGAAGTCGGGCAGCAGCCCGGCCTCGTTCCACGGGTGCAGCTTGTCTTCCAGCGCCTGCGGCAGGTTGTGGCGGTAGCGCTGCGGCACCTCGTAGTCGGCGTCGAGCTTGCCGTGCTTCTTGGCCTCGCGCACCAGCTCGTCCTGGAAGCGCGAGTCGGCGATGGCGATCAGCCGGCGCACCACCTCGCCGTCGCTGCGGCCGCGCAGGTCGGCGACGCCGTACTCGGTGATGACGACGTCGCGCAGGTGGCGCGGGATCGTGACGTGGCCGTAGTTCCACACGATGCTGCTGCGCAGCCCGTCCTTGTTGTCGTGCGTCGCGCGCAGCATGAGGATCGAGCGCGCGTCGGGCAGCGCGTGCGCCATCGCGACGAAGTTGTACTGCCCGCCCACGCCGCTGACCACCTGGCCCGACTCCAGCGCGTCGGACACCGCCGCGCCGAGCAGGGTCACCATCATCGTGGTGTTCATGAAGCGCGCCTTGCGGCGCTGCGCGCGCTTGAGCTCGCCCTGGCCGTACAGCTGGTTGATGAAGTCGATGCGCGTCATGTCGATCCTGGCCAGCTCGGCCGCCGGCATGCTGCGCAGGCGCTCGTAGAGGTCGCGCGGGCCGAGGAAGAAGCCGCCGTGCATCACGATGCCGCCGGCCAGCCGCGTGCCGAGCATGTGCGAGGCCACGCACTCGAAGCAGGCGTCGTCGAGCAGGTCGTTGCGGCAGCGCCGGTCGCCCAGCACCAGCTCGTCGCCTTCGATCGCGACACCCGATCGCAGCACGCCGAAGCGCTGCAGGAAGGCGAGGTCGTCGGCCGCGAGCGGCGAGCGCACGCGGCCGGCGTCGAGCAGCGCGCGCAAGGTGGCCGGCGTCACGCTGCCGGCCTCGATGCGCCCGTCGTTGACGAGCTGCTGCAGCAGCGCGTCGCCGAACACCTCGCGGCGGATGATCCCCGCCTCGATCAGCCGCAGGAAGCCGTTGACGAACATCTCCGAGCAGCCGTACAGGCCGGTGTCGAAGCGGCCGGTCTCGCGTCCGTCGAGCCCGTCGGGGCACAGCGCGCCGAGGATGCGCCGGTACTCGTCGCCGTGGCGGTCGCGCACGATCAGTGCCTGCGCGATCGCGTCGCCCAGCGAGCCGATGCCGATCTGCAAGGTGCCGCCGTCGGCCACCAGGCTCGATGCGTGCAGCCCGATCGCGTAGTCGGCCAGGCTCACCTTGTTGTTCGGCGGCGCGAACAACGCGTGCGTGGCCGCGGGGTCGGTCACCACCACGTCGAAGAAGTCGGGCGAGACCTCGGCGCCGTTGGGCATGAACGGCATCTGCCGGTTGACCACGCCGACGGCGATGAGCGACTGGCCGGCCGCGCGCAGCTTCTCGACCACCTCGAAGGTCACGTCCGGGTTGCTCGACAGCGACAGCCGCAGGCCGGCGCCGTCGCCGCGCGCGGCCACCGCCTGCGCGATGACGTTCATGCCCTGCACGGCCATGTCGCGCGCCACGAAGGTGTAGTTGGTCGAGATGTAGCCCTGCTGCGCCGCCAGGTTGCCGACGTAGTCGCCGGTATGCATGAAGAACTCGTGCACCTCGACGTTCGGCGGCCGCGCGCGCGCGCGCAGGTCCGTCACGTAGTCGAGATCGGGGTAGTCGGCGAACACGCGCTCGACCAGCGGTTCCAGGAAGTGGCGCTCCAGGTCGCTCGCGCCGACCGGCTTCTCCAGCGACAGCGCGGTCACGATGCGCAGCCGGCGCGACGGGTTCGCCTTGATGCGCCGGTACAGCGCGTTGACGAACGGGTTCGGCTTGCCGATGCCCAGCGGGATGCCGAGCACCACGTCGCCGGCGATCGTGTCGAGCACGTGGTCGACGGCGGCGTCGATGGAGTCGATCAGGCGGGCGGGCATCGCGTGTCTCCTGCGGCTGCGGCGTACCGGAACAGTCTCGCGCCGCCCCGTCGGCCGCGACTTGATCCCCCGCAAGGTCGGCTCAGCCGAGCCGCAGGCGCTGCGCGTAGCCCGTCATCTCGAGATAGCCGCGCCCGACGCGCCGGCCCTGCGCGTCGAGCAGCTCCGACAGGCCTTCCCAGTAGACCGTGCCGGTGCTGGCGCGGCTGTCGAGTTCCTGCGCGTCGACCAGCGCGCGCACGACGAAGGCGCCGGCCGGCGTGGCGACGCGCCACTCGACCGGGTAGCCGGCGCCGGTGGCCGCGCTGCGCCAGACGCGCCCGGCCTCGAAGCGCACTTCGTCGGGGCCGAAGTTGCGCAGCGCGCCGGCCGCGGAGCGGAAGCTGCCGCCGGCCCACAGCGCCGAGCCGTCGGCGCGCCTCAACCTGAAGGCGGTGAGCGCGGAGCCGTCGTCGAGGTTCATGCCGATCCAGTCCCAGCCCACCGCCTGCGGGTCGAGCAGTTCGTCGCTCCACTCGTGGTCGAGCCACGCGCGGCCGCGCACGTCGAGCCGCGTACCGTCGAGCACGAGGCGGCCGCGCACGTCGAGCTGCGGCTCGCTCACGTAGTGGCTCGCCTGCTGCGGCCGCGGGCCCTTGCGGCTGTAGCCCGCGTCGCCCTGCAGCAGCGGCGGCTGCGTCGCCTGCATCTCGAGGTCGAACGCGAAGCCCGCGGCGGCGACCCGCGTGCGGTAGCGGCTGCGCTCGAGCGGGCCTTCGCGCGCGAGCGACCAGTCGCGGACGGCGACGCGCGTGTCGTCGGTCGCCGCGCTCGCGATGCCGAAGCCCTCGCGCGCCAGCCGCTGGTCGTGGCGCAGGCGGCGCGCGGTCACGTCGGTGACGGCGGCGTGCGCGAACAGCAGCTGCTTCGCGGCGAACGCGCTCGGGTGGTCGCGCGCGACCTCGGTGCGCGAGCGGAAGAAGGTGATCTGGAAGCCGTGTTCGGCGCTGCCCGCCGTCAGTGCGCCGGTCACGTACCACCACTCGATGCGCGTCTCGGGATGCGCGCCGTGGTCGCGCGGGAAGACGAGGGTCCTCGGCCGCACGCCCGCGGGCACGTCGGCCGCATCCGCCGGCGACGCACGCAGCAGCCACGCGGCGGACAGCGCGAAGGCCACGGCGCGGCGCTTCACCAGTCCTCCTTCACCGCGAGCACCGCGTCGCGCCGCGCGCTCGCGCGGGCCGCCAGCAGCGCGGTCGCGGTCGCCGCGACGAGCACCACCAGCGCGAACACCGCGAGCCGCGCCCACGGCACGTGCATCTGCATGGTCCAGTGGAAGCTCTGCGGGTTGACCACGTGCACCAGCACCACGCTCACCGCGAGCCCGAGCGCGAGACCGAACGCGACCCCCGCGGCGGTCCACACCGCCGCTTCGCCGCCCACCACCGCGAGCACCTGCCGCCGCGTGAAGCCGAGGTGCACGAGCAGGCCGAACTCGCGCCGCCGCGCGAGCACCTGCGCCGAGAAGCTCGCCGCCACGCCGACCAGCCCGATGCCGATGGCCACCGCCTGCAGCCAGTAGGTGACCGTGAAGCTGCGGTCGAAGATCGCGAGCGACGCCGCGCGGATCTCCTGCGGGCGCGCGAACTCGAGGCTGCCGTCGTCGCCGAGCCGCTCGCGCAACGCGGCCTGCACCGCGTCGGCGTCGGCGCCGGGCTCGAGCCACAGCGCGAGGTCGTTCACGCGCTCGTCGCCGGTCAGGCGCCGCCACTGCGCCGCGTCGATCGCGATCGCGCCGTGCTGGCGCGCGTAGTCGCGCCACACGCCGCGCACGAAGGCGTCGACGCGGCGCCCGTCGGGCAGCGGCAGCGCGAGGGTCGATCCCGCGCGGGCGCCGTACAGCGCCTCGACCGCCTCGCTCACGTACACGGCCACGGCGCCGGCCGGCGCGTCGCGCAGCTCGCCCACCAGCGGCAGGCGCTGCGCGGGGTCGGGCAGCGGTCGCGCGATCAAGGTGGGCGCCGGCCGCGCCGGGTCCAGCGGCAGCGGCGCCACGCGCTGCGCCTCGATGCGAGCGACCCCCGGCAGGCGGGCCGCCGCCTGCACCGCGTCGTGGCGCAGGAACACGCTGTCGGCGATGGCCGACGACGGCGCCGCGCGCGCGTACAGGTCGGCCGGCAGCACCTGGTCGAGCCAGCGCGTCACCGAGTCGCGGAAGCTCGCGACCATCACCGTCAGCGCCACCGCGAGCGCGAGGCTCGCCACCACGCCGGCCACCGCGATGGTGGCGCCGTGGCGCTGGTCGCGTGCGCGCTCGACCGCCAGCAGCGCGAGCGGCGCGCGCGGCGGCGGCACGCGCGCGAGCAGCAGGCTCACGCCGGCCGGCACGCAGACGATGCCGCCGACCAGCAGCAGCGCGACCGACGCGTAGGCCGCCCATGGCAGCCCGCCGACCGGCGGCGCGAGGGCGAGCAGCGCGCCGACGCCCAGCAGCGCCGGCCCGGCCCACGCGGGCAGCGCGCGATGCAGCTCGGCGCCCAGGCCCTTGAGCGCCTGCGCCGGCGCGACCCGCCGCGCCACCCACGCCGGCTGCCACGCGCCGACGAGCGTGGCCGCCACGCCGAGCGCGCCGTACAGCGCCGCGGCACCCGCGCTCCACTGCAGACGCGGCTCGACGCCGGGCAGCAGGCCGGCGCCGAGATCGCCGCCCAGCGCGCGCAGCGCGAACGACGCGAGCACGGTGCCGAGCGCGAGTCCGAGCGCGCTGCCGAGCGCGCCGGCGATCGCGGCCTCGGTCATCACGAGCCGTTGCCGCTCGCCGGCCGACAGGCCCAGCACGCCCAGCAGCGCGAGCTGCGGCAGGCGCTGCGCGACCGACAGCGACGTCACCGAGAAGACGAGGAAGCCGCCGACGAACAGCGCCACCAGCGCGAGCACGGTGAGGTTCACCCGGTACGCGCGCGACAGGTTCGACACGCGCTGCAGCGACTCGTCGGGCTGCGCTGCGCGCACGCCGGCCGGCAGCGCGAGCCGGCGCAGCACCGCGTCGCGGTCGGCGCCGGCGACCAGCCGCAGGTCGAGCCGCGACAGCCGGCCGAGCCGGCCGAAGTGCGACTGCGCGCCCGCGATGTCCATCACCGCGAGCGGCGCGCCTTCGGCCGCCACCGAGCCGGCCACGCGCAAGCTGACGCGCGACGTGCCGGCCAGCACCGTGAGCTCGCGCGGGTCGCCGAGGCGGCGGCGCGCCGCGGCGTTGAGGAACACGACGCGCGGATCGACCACGACGGTGCGCTGCGCGTCGTCGCGCTCGGGCCGCGGCAGCAGCGAGGGCGCGATCGGCGCGACCACGAGCGCGTCGATGCCGAGCACGCGCAGCGGCACGCGCGCCGGCGCCTTCGACCCGTCGCCGGCCGCGAGCGCCAGGGTGTCGACCTCGACCACCGGCGACGCGAGCGCGACGTCGGGGTCCGACGCGACGCGCGCGTAGAGCTGCTCGTCGAAACCGTCGCGCGGCCCGCGCAGTTCGAGGTCGGGCTGGCCGTTGACCGCGCGCACCGCCGCGCCGAACTCGGCCAGCGCCGACGCGTTGATCAGATGCACCGCGAAGCCGAGCGCCACGCCGACGGCCACCGCCAGCAGCGCCATCGCGTGCCGCCACGGGTGGTGGCGCCACTCGGGCCAGGTCCACACGGCGAGAAGACTGCGCATCGGGCCCCCGTGCAGCCGCATGGTCGAACCGCTCAGCGCGACGCCGCGACGGCGAGACGCCGCCCGCGCCGCTCGCGCGCGATCAGCCACAGCACGATCGCCACGTTGAGCGCGTTCCACGCGATGCCGTTGAGGAACGCGGCGCGGTACGAGCCGGTCAGGTCGAACAGCGCGCCGGACATCCAGCCGCCCAGCGCCATGCCGAGCAAGGTCGCCATCAGCACGGTGCCGACGCGCGCGCCGGCCTCGCGCGGCGTGAAGTGCTCGCGCACGATGATCGCGTACGACGGCACGATGCCGCCCTGGAACAGCCCGAACAGCCCCGACACCACGTACAGCGAAACCAGCCCCGTGCTCGGCAGGAACATCAGCAGCGCCACGCCCTGCAGCAGCGAACCGAGCAGCAGCGTGCGCAGCCCGCCGATGCGGTCGCAGATCCAGCCCGAGACGAGCCGGCTCACCACGCCCATGCCGAGCATGAGCGACAGCATCTCGGCGCCGCGCGCCGGGCCGAAGCCGAGGTCGCCGCAGTAGGCGACGATGTGCACCTGCGGCATCGACATCGCCACGCAGCAGGCGACGCCGGCGATGCACAGCAGCACTTGCAGCGTCAGCGGCGAGAACGGCGCCTCGGCCTGCCGGCGCGCCGCCGCGGCACTGGCGGCGTCGTGGTGCTGATGCTCGATGCGTCGGCGCAGCAGGTACACCAGCGGCAGCATGGTGACGAGCAGGAACAGTCCGATGCCGATATGGGTGG
>CAZFET010000185.1:0-7138 GCA_964517545.1 uncultured Burkholderiaceae bacterium | reverse complement strand
GCCGTAGCCGTTCTGCCAGCCGGCGAAGGTGACCGTGCCGTCGCCGACGCTGCGCACCGGCGTGCCGGTCGGGGCGGCGTAGTCCACGCCGAGATGGCGGCGCCAAGTCTGCAGGATCGGATGCAGCCGCATCGCGAAGCCCGACGTGACGCGCGAGAACTCCATCGGGCTCGCGAGGAAGGCGCGGCGCTTGCTGCGACCCGTGTCGTCGAAATAGCCGCCCTTGCCCTGCGCGTCGCGGAACCACACGGCCGTGTGCTTGCGGCCGGCGTTCACGAACTCGGCGGCCAGCACGCGGCCGGCGGCCTGGTTCCACGTGATCGGCTCGCCGTCGGCGGTGAGCGTCTCGTACACCACCGAGAACGTGTCGCCGCGGCGCAGCTCGCGATGGAAGTCGACGTCGGCCGAGAAGATCTCCGCGAGCTGGCTCGCCACCCCGTCGGGGATGCGCGACTCGTCGGTGGCGGCGTAGAGCGACGAGGCGATCGTGCCGCTGCCCAGCCGCACGCTCGCTTCGAGCGGCACGGTCTCGACGTCGGCGTGCAGCCCGTCGTCGCGCCGTGCGATGGTCAGGCGCGTGAAGTGCGTGGAGAACTGCTCGCTGCGCTCGGCCGGGTAGCGCGCGCTCAACTCGCGCAGGCGGCCGGCCTCGTCGGCCTGCACCCGGATCATCTTGCCGGCGCGGCCTTCGAGCACGCGGCGGGCGATGCTGTTGCCGCGCATGAACGACGCGGCCTCGGGATCGTTCACGCCCAGGCGGCGCAGCAGCGTGTCGGCGGTGTCGCCGAGCCGGGTGAGGTCGCTGCGCGAGAGCTGCAGCTCGTGCTCGGCGAGCGCCTCGAACTGCGCGTCGAGGCCGGGCATGTCGATGCGCTCGACCACCACCCGCTGCGGCAGGTCGGCCGCGTCGGGCGCCAGCGGCGCGATGCCGAACGCGGTGATGCCGAAGCCGGCCAGGCCGGTGACGAAGGTCGCGCTCAGCCAACGCCGATGCGCCGACAGCCACTCACCGGTGCGTGCCGTGGCACGCTGCAATCTGCCCAACGAATTCAATCTGCTTCACAGCAGGCCACGCGGCCCGCTCTCGTGATCGGCGCGCCGTGCGGCGGCCTTGGGTACAACGTCCTCCCGCGTAGGGCGTCCACTAGAATGACGCCGGTCCGCCAGGCGGTCCTTGTCGTCGGTGCGGGAGCGGTCGAACGACCGCGGCGCAGTATATCGCCCGACCCCCTGCGCACTGCCTCCGAAGAAGCACGTAGTCGCCCCCTCCCATGCTGCAGACCGCCCCCGACGCGACGGCCTCGACTCCGAAACATCCGGTCACCGATCGAGCGCTCGAGGCCCTTGCCATCAGCCGCCGCGGTTGCGACGAGCTGCTGCCGGAGTCCGACTGGCTCGCCAAGCTCGCACGCTCCGAAGCAACGGGTGTGCCACTGCGAATCAAGCTCGGACTCGACCCGACGGCGCCCGACATCCACCTCGGGCACACCGTCGTGTTGAACAAAATGCGTCAGCTGCAGGATCTGGGCCACCAGGTGATCTTCCTGATCGGCGACTTCACGTCGATGATCGGCGACCCCTCCGGCCGCAACACCACCCGCCCGCCGCTGACGCGCGAGCAGATCGAGGCCAACGCGCAGACCTACTACCAGCAGGCGAGCCTCGTGCTCGACCCGGCGCGCACCGAGATCCGCTACAACTCCGAGTGGAGCGACCCGCTCGGGGCGCGCGGCATGATCCAGCTCGCCGCCCGGTACACGGTGGCGCGCATGATGGAGCGCGACGACTTCGCGCGGCGCTTCAAGTCCGGCCAGTCGATCAGCGTGCACGAGTTCCTGTACCCGCTGATGCAGGGCTACGACTCGGTGGCGCTGAAGAGCGACCTCGAGCTCGGCGGCACCGACCAGAAGTTCAACCTGCTCGTGGGCCGGCACCTCCAGGCCGAATACGGGCAGGAGCCGCAGTGCATCCTGACCATGCCGCTGCTCGAGGGGCTCGACGGCGTGGAGAAGATGTCGAAGTCGAAGAACAACTACATCGGCATCACCGAGCCGGCGAACACCATGTTCGCCAAGCTGCTGTCGATCAGCGACGAGCTGATGTGGAAGTACTTCACCTTGCTGAGCATGCGCAGCGAGGCCGAGATCGCGGCGCTGAAGCGCGAGGTCGAGGCCGGCCGCAACCCGAAGGACGCGAAGGTCATGCTCGCCCGCGAGATCACCACGCGCTTTCACGGCGCGGCCGCGGCCGAGGCCGCCGAGCAGGACTTCCAGCTGCGCGCGCGCGGCGGCGTGCCCGACGAGATCGCCGAGGTCGCGCTCGGCGGCGCGCCGCTGGGCATCGGCGCGCTGCTGAAGCAGGCGAATCTCGCGCCGTCCACGAGCGAGGCCTTGCGCCTGGTCGACCAGGGCGGCGTTCGCATCGACGGCTCGGCGGTGTCCGACCGCGGGCTGCGGCTCGGCGCCGGCACCTACGTCGTGCAGGTGGGCAAGCGCAAGTTCGCGCGGGTCACCCTGACGTGAGCGCCACGCGGCGCTGAGCCCGCCGGCGGCTTCGAGCGTGCAGGTCGGCTCCTACCTCAAGCTGTCGGTGGCGGTGGCCGTCGCGACCATCGCGCTGAAGACGGGCGCGTGGTGGCTCACCGGTTCGGTGAGCCTGCTGTCCGATGCGCTGGAGTCGCTGGTCAACCTGGCCGGCGCGATGTTCGCGCTGCTGATGGTCACGGTCGCGGCGCAGCCGCCGGACGTCGACCACCCCTACGGCCACCACAAGGCGGAGTAATTCTCCAGCGGCTTCGAGGGCGTGCTGATCCTGGTGGCGGCGCTGGCCATCATCTGGGCGGCAGTGCAGCGCTTCCTCGAGCCGCAGCCGCTGGAGTCGCTCGGCTTCGGTCTGGCGCTGTCGGTCGTGAGTTCGGCCATGAACGGCGCGCTCGCCTGGGCCATGCTGCGCAAGGCGCGCGAGCACCGCTCGATGGCGCTCGAAGGCGACGCGCGCCACCTGTTCACCGACGTCTGGACCTCGGCCGGCGTGGTGACCGGCCTGATCGCGGTGCAGTTCACCGGCTGGCTCTGGCTCGACCCGGCGATCGCCATCGGCGTGGCGCTGAACATCGTGCGCGAGGGGGTCTCGCTCGTGCGTCGCTCGGCCGACGGCCTGATGGACCGCGCGCTCGAGCCCGAGGTGGTCGAGCAGATCGAGCGCACGCTCGACACCTTCCGCCACCCGGCGATCCGCTTCGATCACGTGGTCACGCGGCGCGCCGGCCAGCGCCGCTTCGTCGACCTGCACATGCACATGCCGGCCGGCTGGACCCTCGGACGCGCCGCGGCGCTGCGGGCCTCGGTCGAGCAGGCGCTGATGAGCACGGTGCCCGGCCTGCGCGCCACCATCCAGCTGCTGCCGCAGGATGTCGAGGCGCACTTCGACGACCCGAAGGACCCGCTGTGATCGGCCTCGTGCAGCGCGTGAGCGAGGCGCGCGTGGTGGTGGACGGCGCGGTGGTCGGCGACATCGGCCGCGGGCTGCTGGTCTTCGTGTGCGCCGAGCCGGCCGACGGCGACGCGCAGGCCGCGCGCTTCGTCGACAAGCTGCTGAAGCTGCGGATCTTCCCCGACGACGCCGGCAAGATGAACCGCAGCGTGCAGGACGTGGGCGGCGGACTGCTGCTCGTGAGCCAGTTCACCCTGGCCGCCGACACGTCGGGCGGCCACCGCCCGGGCTTCGCTGCCGCCGCGCCGCCCGACGTCGGCCGGCGGCTCTACGAGCGCGTGGTCGAGCTCGCGCGCGCCGCGCATCCGCAGGTCGCCTGCGGCGTGTTCGGCGCCGACATGAAGGTCGCGCTGGTCAACGACGGGCCGGTGACGATCCCGCTGCGCATCGCCTGAGGCCGCGCGCGGACGCGCTGCCGCCTTCAGGCGTCGACGGCCGCCAGCCAGTCGCGCACGCGCAGACCCGGCGCCGCGCCGAGCGCGCGCGCCGCGTCGTTCGCGCACGAGACGATGCCGTCTTCGTACGTCGAGCGCGCCTCGCCGATGCGGGCGCTGTCGTGCGACACGGCCACGGCCGCCACGCCGTGCGCCTGCAGCAGCTCGAGCGCGGCCACGCCCGCGCGGTCGCGGCCGATGCCGGCGTCGTTGAACACCACCACGCGCGCGCCCGCCTGCAGCGCGAAGCGCCCGGCGCTCAATCCGCCGTGCGAGCCGCTGACCACGACGCGCGCGCCGCGCCCGATCGCTTCGGTGATGCTGTCGACGAGCAGCATGCGCAGCTCCCAACGAGAACGGGCTGCCCGAGGGCAGCCCGTGCGCACGACTCAGCCGATCGGCGCGATCAGTCGGCGTACTGGCCCGCCGCCTTGATGACCGGGCCCCACTTGTTGATCTCGGCCTCGACGAACTTCTTGTGCTCGGCCGGGTTCTGCCGCGCGTCGGTCACCAGCACCGCGCCCAGCGCTTCCTGGTTCTTGACGAACGCCGGCTCCTTGAGCGCCAGCTTCAGCGCGGCGTTCAGCTTGTCGACCACGGCCTTGGGCGTGCCCTTGGGCGCGTACAGGCCGTGCCAGATCGACACGTTGAAGCCCTTCATGCCCGACTCGTCGAGCGTCGGCAGCTTGGCCAGCGCCGGGGTCGCGAGGCGCTTGCTGGTCGTGACGGCGTAGGCCTTCACCTTGCCGCCTTCGATCTGCGCGGTGGTGTTGGTGGTCTGGTCGCACATGATGTCGACCTGGCCGCCCATCAGGTCGGTCATCGCCGGGCCCGTGCCCTTGTACGGCACCGTGGTCATTTCCATCTTCAGGCTCTGCTGGAACAGCAGCCCGCACAGGTGCGACGCCGCGCCGAGGCCGGCGTTGGCGAGGTTGACCTTGCCCTTGTTGGCCTCCAGCCACTTCACCAGTTCGGCGTAGTTGTTGGCCGGCAGGGTCGGGCGGCCGACCAGGGTCATCGGCACCTCGTTGATCATGCCGACGTACTCGAAGTCGTCGAGCGTCTTGTACGGAAGGTTGCGGTACAGCGCCGGCGAGGTCGCCATTCCGATGTGATGCAGCAGCAGGGTGTAGCCGTCCGGCGCCGCCTTGGCCACCTTGGCCGCGCCGAGCGTGCCGCCCGCGCCGCCCACGTTCTCGATCACGACCGTGGCGTTGCCCAGGTGCTTGCGCACGGCCTCGGCGAAGTCGCGCGCGACCTTGTCGGTCGGGCCGCCGGCGGCGAACGGCACGACGATCGTGACCGGCTTGGTCGGGTAGTCCTGCGCGGCGGCGGCACCGACGGCCAAGGTCGCCACTGCGGCGAGCAACAGCTTCTTCATGACGTGATCTCCTGGGTCCGGGATCGGAGGGTGGAAGTGGCGCGATGCTAGGCGTTGCGCGAGACGGCGCCATCGCGGGAACTACGTAACGTGGGGGCGAGGGGTTTTTCGCGGGGCGGCGCACGGCCGGGCGCGCCACCGACGCGCCCGATGCCGACGTGCCAAACCCTGACGCGTTCAGCCCGACGCGCCCGCCGACATATCGCCGTCCGCAATAACCAAACTGCGATTCCGTATTGGACGGTGTTCCGCGCGGCCGGGATCATCCGCCCACCATGCGCCGCCACCGCTCCCGCCTGCGCTTTCTCGTCGGCCTCGCCGTTGCCGCAACCTGCGTCTTCGCGGGCAGTGTCGCGCGGGCCGACGCGGCCCGGCCCGTCTCGGCGCACGACGCGGCCGCGGCGCTGCAGCGCGGCGCCTTGGCGTGGGACGTGCGCACGGGCGCCTCGACAGCGACGCCCGGCGGCGTGCTGCCCGGCACGGTGCGCGTGGACCCGGCGGCGCTCGACCGCTGGCTGGCCGACGGCGACGTCGGCGCGCTGGCGCGTGCGGTCTCGGCGGCCGGCCTCGACCTCTCGCGCGACGTGGTGATCTACGGCGAGCCGGGCGATCCGCGCGCCCACGCGCTGGCCGCGTCGCTCGAGCGCGTGGCCGGCGTGCGCGTGCTGTGGCTGGTCGGCGGCACCGCCGAGTGGCAGGCGCACGGCCTGCCGCTCGACCCGGCCGCGTCGGCGCGGCTGCCGGTGCCGCAGTGGCTGGTGCTGCGCGACGACGCGCCCGCCGGCGCCATGGCCGCGCCGCACCGCCGCGACGGTGCCACGGCCGAACGGGTCGCGCGCCTGCTCAGCGCCGCCGCGCCACGCTGACGCGGCGCCGCGCCGGGCGCGGCTGCCGTCAGCGGTAGCTGCGCGCGTCCTCGATCACCTTGCCGTCGTTGGGCAGGCTGCCCGGCGCGACGAGTTCGACCTCGCTGCGCAGCTTGGTCACGTCGCGCACCGACTCGGCCAGCCGCTGCGCCAGGCCCTCGGGGCGCCCGTCCACCTCGACGCGCAAGGTCATGCGGTCGTCGGCCATCTCGCCGCTCACCACCAGCCGCGCGCGCTTGACCTCGGCGTGCCGCCGCACGATCTCGGCCACCTGGCCGGGGTGCACGAACATGCCGCGCACCTTGGTCGTCTGGTCGGCGCGGCCCATCCAGCCGCGGATGCGGGTGTTGGTACGGCCGGTCGGGCAGTGCCCCGGCATCACCGCCGACAGGTCGCCCGTGCCGAAGCGCACCAGCGGGTAGTCGCGGTTGAGCGTGGTCACCACCAGCTCGCCGACTTCGCCGTCGGCCACCGGGTCGCCGGTGCCGGGCCGCACGATCTCGACGATCACGCCTTCGTCGAGCACGAGTCCTTCGCGCGCCTCGGTCTCGTAGGCGACGAGCCCGAGGTCGGCGGTGCCGTAGGACTGGTAGCCCTGCACGCCGCGTTCGGCCAGCCAGTCGCGCAGGCTGGGCGGGAAGGCCTCGCCGCCGACCGACGCGCGCTCGAGGCTGCCGACATCGGCGCCGGACTCGGCCGCCTTCTCCAGCAGGATGCGCAGGAAGCTCGGCGTGCCGATGTAGGCGCGCGGCTTCAGGTCGGCGATCGCCTGCAGCTGCAGCTCGGTGTTGCCCACGCCGCCGGGGAAGACCGTGCAGCCGAGCGCCAGCGCGCCGCTTTCCATCATCGAGCCGGCCGGCGTGAGGTGGTAGCTGAAGCTGTTGTGCACCAGGTCGCCGCCGCGGATGCCGGCGGCGTACAGCCCGCGCGCCCTGCGCCAGCAGTCGCGCCCGCCGCCCTCGAGC
>CAZFET010000184.1:0-7159 GCA_964517545.1 uncultured Burkholderiaceae bacterium | reverse complement strand
GACCGCGCTCCAGCGCGTCGATGCGCGCGTGCAGCCCGCGGAAGCACTCGTTGTGCGACGGCAGCACCAGCACGTCGTCGGGCACCTCGCGGCGCAGCTTGTCGAGCGAGCCGAGCCAGTCGGCCAGCGGATCGGCCTCGGGCTCCATCGGATAGACCGACACGTTCGACGAGATGCGCGGCAGGATCTGGTCGCCCGAGATCAGCAGCTTCAGCGCCGGGCAGTACAGGCAGGCGTGCTCGGGCGAGTGGCCGCTGCCGGTGACGACGCGCCACTCGTGCGCGCCGATGCGCAGCGACTGCCCGTCGTGCAGGCGCACGAAGCTGTCGGGCAGCGCGTGGATGTGCTTGCCGAAGTTGCCGAAGCGCGCGCGGTAGTTCTCGATCGCGGGCTCGGGCCAGCCGGCCTGCTCGTAGAAGCGGATCGCGTCGGGCGGTGCCTCGCGCCCGGTGTCGGACACCATCGCGCGGCACGCCAGGTACTCGAGCCGCGTCATCCACAGCCGCACGCCGAACTTGCGCGTCAGCCAGCCGGCCATGCCCACGTGGTCGGGGTGCATGTGCGTCACGAACACGCGCGTCATCGGTCGGCGGTCGGGCGCGTTGGCGAACAGTTCGCGCCACACCTCGGCGGTGAGCTCGGTGCGCGTGCCGGTGTCCACCAGCGCCCAGCCGTCGCCGTCGTCCAGCGCCCACAGGTTGATGTGGTCCAGCGCATAGGGCAGCGGCATGCGCATCCAGTGCACGCCGGGCGCCACCTCGATGGCGCTGCCGCGCGGCGGCACGCCGTCGAACGGGTACTCGAGCGCGGGTGCGGAGGAAGCGTCGGAGTCGGCCAGACCGTCGGACATGGTGATGCTGCTGCGCAGGGTGCAGCCCGCATTGTGCGCGGCGCGCGGCCGCGCGTCGCCGGGGGCGTCCCACGGTGCGCTCGATGCGACGAAGATGCGCGGCCGAGCATTCCAGAACCGACGACACCTCGATCACCGCTCGGGCTGAGCAGTCACCCATTCGGGCTGAGCGATCACCGCTCGGGCTGAGCGATCACCGTTTGGGCTGAGCTTGTCGAAGCCCTCGCGACGACGGTGATGAGGCTTCGACGAGCTCGGCCTGAACGGACGATGGTCCCGTCGCGCACTCTGGAAAGCTCGACAGGCGGGGCGCACGCCGAGGTCGCCGTCGATGGCGGCCGGCACCACCTCGCCGACGTCGCCGTCGTGGACGCCCGCGAGCAGCGAGCCGCAGCGGCTGCAGAAGCAGCGCAGCCGACCCGGCGAGGACGCGCAGCCGGCGAGCCGGTCCTCGCCCTGCGTCCGGCGGAAGCTGCCCGGCGTCACGCCGGCCCGGGTGGCGTACGCGGCGCTCGCGATCACGCGAGCGCGAGCGTCGCGCCGAGCAGCGCTGCGCCGTCGCCGCGCAGCCACGCCTCGAATCGCGTGAGCGGCGGGTGCAGCACCGGCGCGACGTTCGACGCGCGCGCCGCGCGCATCACGGGCTCGTGCCGGCGCATGCAGCGCAGGATGTCGAGCAGGTCGGCGGCGGCGGCGCAGCCCGGCGGCTGATCGGGCTCGCGCGCCGCGTAGCGCACCGGTTCGCCGAGCACGCGAGCGAGCGCCGCGGCCATCTGCGCGCCGTCGAGATGCTCGCCGGTCAGGCCGAGGGCGCCGCCGGTGCTGTGCTCGCCGCGCCGCAGCAGCTCGGCCGCGCAGGCGCCGATGTCGCGGCAGGCGATGCCGGGAAGGCGTGCGCGGCCCAGCGGCAGCGCGAGCACGAGCCGGCCCTCGGCGTCGCGCTGCGGACCGAGCCCGAGCCGCAGCAGCTGGTCCCACGGCAGCGCCGCGAGCAGCCGCGTGAGCGGCACGCCGCGCTCGGCGAAGGACCGTTCGGTGTCGCGCGTCGCGCCGGGGCACGGCGGCGTGCACGCCAGCACGGCTCGCGGATCGTCGAGCGTCGACCACAGCACGTGGCGCACGCGCTCGAGCGCCGCCGCGTCGGCCAGTGTCGCGGCGCGCGCCTGCTCGCGCGCGGCCTGCGCGCCGATCCACGGATGGGTGACGAAGAACGCGCCGTGCGCGCCGCGCAGCGCACGCCGCACCGTCGGCGCGTCGTCGAGGTCGGCCTCGATGATCTCGGCGCCCAGCTCGGCCAGCGCGCGCGCCGCCGCGCCGCCGGCCTGGCGCGTCGCGGCGCGCACGCGCCACGCGCGGGCCGGGTCGGCGAGCAGTGCGCGCACGAGGCTGCCGCCGGGCGCGCCGGTGGCGCCGAAGACGGTGACGAGGGGGCGGTCCATGATCGGCAGTGTGGTCGCCGCTGCCGCGCGTCACATCGCCCGAAAGGAGCCATGCGGCGGGCCATCGCGGCCCGCAGCCGATGGCGCCGGGCGCGTGGCCCGGTATCCGTGGTCCGCGGTGTGCGTGGTGCGGTGCACGCGGCGCGGCGTGCGCGGCCCGGCGTGCGCGGCCCCGTGCAGACCGGGGCGACGGGCCGATCAGCCGCCCGGGCGCGCCGCCTGCGCGTGGTACCAGGCCGCGGCCTGGCCGCGGGTGGCGAGCCCGAGCTTGTCGAGCGCGTTGGCGACGTGGCGCTTGACCGTGTGCGGGCTGAGGTCGAGCGCGCGCGCGATGAGCTTGTTGCTCTGGCCCTGCGCGATCAGCGCCACCACCTCGCGCTCGCGTGCGGTGAGGCCGTCGTCGACGGCCGGCGGCGCGGCCGCTGCCGGTACCGCGGACGAGGCCCAGGCGCGCAAGGTCGCCGCCTGCGCGGCCGGCAGCCGCGACGTCCAGTCCGCCGCCGCGAGCTCGCGCAGCGCGTCCAGCGCGAACAGCGCGCCGCGCGGGCCGTCGTCGGCCTGCGCCAGCATCGGCGCGAGCACGGCCGCGGCCTCGTCGGGCTGGCGCGCGCGCAGGTGCGCGAGCGCGAGCCGCGCGCGCAGCTCGTGCGCCTGGCCGAGCAGGTCGGTCTGTTCCTCGTGCTGCAGCGCCTCGCGCCACAGCGCGATGGCCTCGGCGCTGCGGCCTTCGAGCGATGCCACGGTGCCGAGCAGCCCGACGAGCGGGCGCAGCCGCTCGGGCGAGGCCAGCGGCAAGGTGGGCTCCATGCGGCGCAGCCGCGCGAGCCACTCGTGCAGCGCTGCGAGCTCGCCGCAGCTCGCAGCCACGCGGCATGCGAAGTACAGCATGTGCCACAGGCCCCAGTCGCCGTAGCGGCCCGGGAACTCGTCGATGCGCGCGCGGCACGCGGCGAGCGCGGGCTCGCGTTCGCCCAGCAGCATCTGCAGCATCGCGCGCAGCGCCAGCGAGTGGCTGCGCGCGATCACGTGGCGGCCGGTCCACTGCGCCGACGCGTCGGCACCGGCCAGCAAGTCGGCGGCCTCGTGCACGCGACCCGCCCACAGCGCCTGCCAGCCCTGCGTGACCAGCGCGAGCGTGTGCAGCGGCAGCGGCCGCTCGCCGGTGACGTCGAGCACGCAGGCGGCCCAGCGGCCGAGCAGCGGACCCACGCGCGGGCAGGCGGTCAGGCGCGGCGCCGGCACGATCTGCGTCCAGTACTCGAGCCGGTTCTCGGTCACCAGCGCGCGCAGCAGCGAATCGAAGTGCGTCGCCACCGAGCCGAACGCGCCACGCTCGAGCGCGAGCCAGGTGTCGCACAGCGGGCGCATCACGCGCAGTCCGGCGCCCGGTGGCGCGTCGCGCAGCGACTCCAGCAGCGCGTCGGCTTCGTCGATGCGGCCGACGGCCACGAGGATGATCGCGCGGCGCGCGCGCGCCGCCAGCGCGGCCGTCGCGTCGCCGCGCCGCAGGTACAGCTGCTCGGCGCGCACGAAGTGCTGCTCGGCGTCGCGCGCCGCCCACACGTGCCACTTGCCGATGCCGGCGACTTCCTGCAGCTCGGCGCTGTCGCGCGCGAAGCTCTCGGGAAACTGCTCGACGCGCCGCAGCAAGGTCTGCACGCCGCCGTCGAACATCAGCTGCCACGCGATGCCGCGCAGGTCGGCCGCCGCCTCGTCGAGGCGCTGCGCGCCCAGCAGCAGCGCCTGGCGCCGCACCGGGTCGGGCTCGATCGCGGCCGCGCGCGCCTGCAGCGCGGGCCATTCGGACGGGCGTTCCAGCCGCATGCGGTGCTGCAGCGCCTCGCGGAACAGGTCGTGCAGGCGAAGGGTGCGCGAGGCGGCATCGAGCACCGACGCGAACAGCCCGAGCCGCTCGATCTCGTCGAGCCGCGCGGCGGCGTGCGGGTCGCCGGTGAGCGTGCGGCAGCGGTCGACGTCGAGGTCGACCAGCACGCTGGTCTGGAGCAGGAAGTCGCGCAGTTCGGGGTCGATGCGCGCCAGCACCTCGGTGGCGAGGAAGTCGAACGCATGACGGTCGATGGCGCTGCCCGGCGCGCCGCCGCGCGCGCCCGTGGCCGCGAGCCGCAGGCCGGCCGCCCAGCCGCCGGTGCGGGCGTGCAGCGCGTCGGCGCTCGGCGGGTCGAGACCGGCCGACAGCAGCAGCGAGCGCGACTCGTCGGCGCTGAAGCGCAGGTCCTCCTCGCGCAGCTCGGCGAGCTCGCCGGCCGCGCGCAGCCGCGCCAGCCGCAGCGGCGGCTCCACGCGGGCGGCGATCGCGAGCGTCCAGCGCGCCGGCAGGCGTTCGAGCCAGCGGTCGAGGAAGTCGAGGCAGGCGGTGTCGTCGACGTGGTGAAGATCGTCGAGCACGATCACGCCGCGCGGCACCTCGCAGGCGGCGAGCACGTTGATCAGCTCGTCGAGCAGCTGGCGGTGCGGCGCCTCGTCGGGCTGCGCGGCCAGCGCGAGCAGCGCCTCGGGCGCGGTGCGCCACGGCGGGTCGAAGGCCTCGAGCGCGGCCAGCAGGCACTCGAGCAGCCGGTACAGGTCGTCGCCCGGATCCAGCGACACCCACGCCACCGCGTGGCCCTTCGGCAAGGCCGCGAGCGTGCGCGCGAGCAAGGCGGTCTTGCCGCAACCGGCCGGCGCGCACACCAGCACCGCGCGCTGGGCCGCCAGCGCCTTCGCCAGCCACTCCTCGAGCCTCGGGCGGGGCAACCACACGCCGCTTCGAGGCTGCGGCAGCTGGATCTTCGTCAGCGCAAAACTCACGCGCGGATGATAGGCAGTGCGCGGCGGGTCCGCGCGCGCGACACGGGTCCGCGCGCTAGCGGCGCGCCACGATGAACAGCCGCCGGAACGGGAACAGGGTGCGGCCGTCCGCGCGCATCGGGTAGTGCGGCCGCAGGCGCGCGGCGTAGTCGGCCTCGAACTCGTCGCGCTGCTCGGGCGGCAGCGCCGCGAGCAGCGGCGCGAGCCACGTGCCCTTGGTCCACTCCTTCACCGGATCGGGACCGCTCAGCACCTGCAGGTACACGGTCTCCCAGATGTCCACGCCCGACATGCGCGGCGCGAGGATGTCGTAGTAGTCCGTCGGCGCGCCCACCGGCACGGGCCTGAGCAGCGGCTCGAGCCGGTCGCGCCAGCGGCCCGCGCGCACGGTCTCCTCGATCATGCGGTGCGACGGCTCGCGGAAGTTGTTCGGCATCTGCACCGCGAGCACGCCGCCGGGACGCAGGCCGTCGGCGAGTTCGGCGAACACGCGCGGGTGATCGTCGAGCCAGTGCAGCGCGGCGTTCGAGTACACGAGGTCGACCGGCTCGGGCGGCCGCCACGCGGCGAGGTCGGCCTGCACCCATTCGATCTGCGGCGCGGCAGCACGCGCCTTGGCCAGCATCTCGGCCGATGCATCGACGCCGACGACGCGCGCCTGCGGCCAGCGCCGCGCCATCACGCCGGTCATCGAGCCGGTGCCGCAGCCGAGGTCGCAGGCGCGCTCGGGGGCGTCGAGCGGCACGCGCGCCAGCAGGTCGAGCGCGGGGCGCAGCCGCGGCTGCTCGAACTTGAGGTACTGATCGGGATTCCAGCTCATGCGTCGCTCGCGCGTTGGAACGCGCATTGTCGGTCCGCGTCACCCGCCGGCGGCGTGCATGGCCCGTTCAGGCCACGGGCTGCCCGCGTCCGCTGCGCCGGTGGCGTCGGTGGCTTGGCGCGCGACTGCGACGCGCGCGCCGCGCCGCCACGTGGCCGGCGGCGCGCCGTACTCGCGGCGGAACGCGCGGTTGAACGCGGCCTCGGACTCGTAGCCCACCTCGTACGCGATCGTCGCGGCCGGCTTGGCGGTGGTGCGCAGGTGGTGCGCGGCCAGCGCGAGGCGCCACTGCGTGAGGTACTGCATCGGCGACGTGCCGATCAGCGCGGTGAAGCGCTCGGCCAGCGCCGAGCGCGACAGGCCGACCTCACGCGCGAGCTCGTCGACGGTCCATGCCCGCGCCGGCTTGCCGTGCAGCAGGCCGAGCGCCTTGCCCACGTGCGGGTCCTTCAGGCCGGCGAGCCAGCCCTGCCGCTCGGCCGGCAGCGATTCGACGTAGCGGCGGATCGCCTCGACGAACATCAGCTCCGACAACTTCGCCAGCACGCAGGCGCCGCCGGGCTGGTCGTCCGCGCGCTCGACCACGCTCATGCGCACCCACGAGCGCAGCCACGCGTCGACCTCGCTGCTGCCGCCGCTCACGCGCAGCACGCGCGGCAGCGCATCGAGCAGCGGCGCGCACAGACGGCGGTCGATGGCGAGGAAGCCGCACACGATGCGCGTGAGCGCGCCGCCGCCGCCGTAGCGCGGCGTCGCGATCACGCCGGCCGGCGGCAGGTCCATGTGCTCGGCCGCGAGCAGCGGCACGGTGGGCACCGCGCCGCTGCTCATGCGATGCGAATCGCCGCGCGGCACCATCACCAGGTCGCCGACGTCGAGCTGCAGCGGCGCCTCGCCGTCCACCGCGATGAAGCAGCGGCCCTGCACGACGAGGTGGTACTCGATCAGGTGCTCGGCCTCGGGCATCAGCACGCGGGCGAGCTGCTCGCCGCTCGGCGTGCGCAGCGCCCACGGCGCGGTGAGTTCGGCATTGAGGAACACCGCGCCGCTCAGGCGCACGAGGCGCAGCACTTCGGACAGGGCATCCATCGGTCGGCTCGGATCGGGCGCGCGCGGAGCGGCGCGCAAGAACCGTGGAGCCTAGATCATTTCGCGCGCGCCGGCATCGCCCGAGACTGCCGCTCCTCGTTCTCTCGACTGCGGATGCCCGACATGTCTCTTCGTTCCACTTTCACTTCAGAC
>CAZFET010000183.1:6894-7174 GCA_964517545.1 uncultured Burkholderiaceae bacterium | reverse complement strand
GCACGCCGTGCTCGCCGCGGCCTTCGCGCCGGCGTCGGCGCTCACCGGCATCGCGGTGCCCGATGCGGCGACGGTCGAGGCGCTGCGGGTGCTGCCCGCTGCGCCGGGCGGGCCGGAAGCCGGCGCCGGCGGCGGCGCGAACGCGGCGCCGTGGATCCACCTGTACGCGGCCACCTTGGCCGTCGCGGTCGTGCTGCCGCGCACGCTGCTGGCCGCGTGGCAAGGCGCGCGCGCGCGCCGCCTCGCGCCGACCATCGAGCTGCCGATCGCCGAGCCCTAC
>CAZFET010000183.1:0-6884 GCA_964517545.1 uncultured Burkholderiaceae bacterium | reverse complement strand
AGTTCCTCGGCCCCATGCGTCTGAGCGAGGTGGAGTCGGTGCAGTTGCGCATCGGCGCGCCGGTCGCGTTCGGCCACGAGGAAGAGGCCACCGTGCCGGCGCCGTCCGACGCGGCCGCGGCGCTGGCGCTGTTCGACCTCGCCGCCACGCCCGAGGCCGAGCAGCACGGCCGCATGATGCAGGCGCTCGCGCGCACGGCCGGCGCGACGCCGCTCGTGATGCTGCTCGACGAGGCCGCGTTCGTGCGGCGCTTCGGCGCGCGTTCCGAGCGCCACCAGCAGCGCCGCGCGGCATGGCGCCACTTCGCCGAGACGCGCGGCTGGCCGATCGTGTTCGCCGACCTCGACGCGCCCGATCCGGCGCGCGCGCGCGCCGCCCTCGAGGCGGCGATCGGAGCCGCTGCCGGGTCCGCCACCGCATCGTCGGCGATCGAGACGCCGCCCGCGCGGCGCTGACGAGCCCGCCCCGCGCCATGACCCGCATCGCGCTCACGCTCGTCTCGCACACCAACGCCGGCAAGACCACGCTGGCGCGCACCCTGCTGGGCCGCGACGTGGGCGAGGTGCGCGACGCGCCGCACGTGACCGACGCGGCCGAGGCCTGGCCCGTCGTCGAGCACGGCGACGACGCGCTCGTGCTGTGGGACACGCCGGGCTTCGGCGACAGCGCCCGGCTGCTGGCGCGGCTGCGCGGCGCGTCCAACCCGATCGGCTGGTTCCTCGCCGAGCTGTGGGACCGCTGGCGCGACCGCCCCTTCTGGGCCAGCCAGCAGGCGCTGCGCGCGGTGCGCGCCGAGGCCGACGTCGTGCTGTACCTCGTGAACGCGTCGGAATCGCCCGAGGCGGCCGGCTACGTGCGGCCCGAGATGGCGCTGCTGGCCTGGATCGGCAAGCCGGTGATCGTGCTGCTCAACCAGATGGGCGCACCGCGCGCGCCGCAGGACGAAGCGGCCGAGGTCGAGCGCTGGCGGCGCCATCTCGCCGACCAGCCGCTCGTGCGCGACGTGCTGCCGCTCGACGCCTTCGCCCGCTGCTGGGTGCAGGAAGGCGCGCTGTGGGACGCCGTGCAGCGCGCCCTCGACGACGGCGCGCGGCGCGACGCGATGGCGCGCCTGCACGCGGCCTGGCAGGCGCAGCGGCGCAGCACCTTCGACACGGCGATGCGCGCGCTGGCGGCGAGCCTGGCGCGCATGGCGCTGATGCGCGAGCCGCTGCCCGAAGGCCCGCGGCTGCGCGAGCGGCTGGTGCGACTCGGCGTGGCGCTCGGGCTCGGCCGCAGCGCCGGCGGCGAGCGCGACGATGCCGCCGCGCTCGCGCAGCGCGCGCTGCTCGAGCGCCTGCACGCCGAGCTGCGCGACGGCACGGCCGAGCTGGTGCGGCTGCACGGGCTCGGCCACGGCAGCACGCGCGACGACGGCGCGGCGCTGCGCGAGGTGCTGCGGCGCACCGCCGCGCAGTACGAGCTGCGGCTGAAGGTGGACGAGGGCCGCGCCGCGCTGATCGGCGGCGCGCTCACCGGCGCGCTGGCGGGCCTGAAGGCCGACATCGCCAGCGGCGGCCTCACCCTGGGCGGCGGCCTGCTCGCCGGCGGACTGCTCGGCGCGCTCGGCGCGGCCGGGCTGGCGCGCGGCGTGAACCTGGTGCGCGGGCAGCGGCACTCGTGGGCCGCGTGGAGCGCCGACGCGCTGGACCAGGCGGTCGAGGCCGCGCTGCTGCGCTACCTCGCCGTCGCGCACTTCGGCCGCGGTCGCGGCGACTGGGTCGCCTCGGAGTCGCCGCCGCACTGGCGCGAGGTGGTGCAGGCCGCGCTCGCGCCGCAGCGCGAGGCGTTCGCCGCGGCGTGGCGCGAGCGGGCGATCGAGGCGCCCGATGTCGGCGCGCCAGGCGACGCATCCGATGTCGAGGCGCGAGACGACGAACCCGACACGGGCACGCGAGGCGACGAAGGCGAAGGCGCGGACGTCGCTCGTGCAGGCCTTGGCGCAGCGGGTGCGGGGATCGCAGGCGCCGCCGGTGCCGACGAGGACACCGCCACTGCGGCCGGCCGGGCGCGGGAGCCGGCGCGGCGCCTGGCCGCCTTGCTGCAGCCGCTGCTCGCGCAGGCCGCCGCCGAGGCGCTCGAGTCGCTGTATCCGGGCCACGGGCGGCGCGCCACGCAGGCCGCGCCCGCCGTGCCCGGACCGCCGGCGCCGCCTGCGGATAATCCGCGCGCATGAACGTCATCATCCTCGGCGCCGGGCGCGTGGGCGAGAGCGTCGCCGAGAGCCTGGTCTCGGAGCGCAACGACATCACGGTCATCGACACCGACTCGCAACGGCTGCGCGCTTTGCAGGACCGGCTCGACCTGCGCGGCGTGGCCGGCAACGGCATCCAGCCGTCGGTGCTGCGCGACGCGGGCATCGAGGACGCCGACATGTTCATCGCGTGCGCGCCGCTGGACGAGACCAACCTCGTGGCCTGCAAGGTGGCGCACGACGTGTTCAACGTGCCGACGACGATCGCGCGGCTGCGCTCGCCGGAGTTCCCCGACGGCGGGCCGCTGATGGGCGACAGCGCGTTCGCGGTCGACCACGTCATCTGCCCCGAGGAGTCGCTGACGCGCTACATCCGCAAGCTCATCGAGTACCCCGAGGCGCTGCAGGTGCTGGAGTTCGCCGGCGGACGGGTGAGCCTGATCGCGGTGCGCGCGGTGACCGGCGGGCCGATGGTGCGGCACGTGATCTCGGAGCTGCCGCAGCTCGTGCCCGACGTGGAGATGCGCTTCGTCGCGATCTACCGCCGCGACGAGCTCGGCCACGACCGGCAGATCGTGTGCGACGGCTCCACGCGCATCGAGCCGGGCGACGAGGTGTTCGTGCTGTCGGCCACGCGCGACATCCGGCGCGTGCTCGACGCGCTGCGGCGGCGCGACCAGCCGGTCAAGCGGGTGATCATCGCCGGCGGCGGTCGCGTGGGGCTGCGGCTGGCGCGCGAGATCAAGGACGAGTGCCGCGTGAAGATCATCGAGGCCAACCCGCAGCGCTGCGAGTACCTCACCACGCAGCTGCCGGCCGACACGCTGGTGCTGCACGGCGACTCCACCGACGAGGAGCTGCTCGACGACGAGAACATCCGCGACTGCGACCTGTTCCTCGCGCTGACCAGCGACGACGAGGACAACATCATGGCCTGCCTGCTGGCCAAGCGCATGGGCGCGCGCCGCGTGCTCGCGCTCATCAACCGCAAGGCCTACGCCGATCTGGTGCAGGGCACGCAGATCGACATCGCGCTGTCGCCGGCGCAGGCGGTGATCGGCGAGCTGCTCGCGCACGTGCGGCGCGGCGACGTGGAGTCGGTGTACAGCCTGCGCCGCGGCGCGGCCGAGGCGCTGGAAGCCGTGGCGCACGGCGACCGCAAGGTCTCGAAGGTCGTCGACCGCCGCGTCGACGAGCTGCCGCTGCCCGCGGGCGCGATGGTCGGCGCGATCGTGCGCGCGGCCGCCGACGGCGAGGAGCCCGAGGTCGTGATGCCGCACCACGACACGGTGATCCGCAGCGGCGACCACGTGGTGATGTTCCTGCCGCGCAAGCGCATGGTGCGCGAGGTCGAGAAGCTGTTCCAGCCGAGCGCCACCTTCTTCTGATGCGGCCGTGACCAGCCCGCTCGCCGTCGTCGCCCTGGTCGGGCGCATGGTCGTGCTGTTCGCACTGCTGATGCTGGTGCCGCTCGGCTTCGCGCTGGCCGAGCACGACCCGGCCGAGCACGCGTTCATCGTCTCCACCCTGGCCACCGCGGGCGCCGGCGTGCTGATGAGCCTGACCGCGCGGCGCTTCCGGCGCGAGCTGCAGTTGCGCGACGGCTTTCTGCTGGTGGGCCTGACCTGGCTCGTGCTGCCGGCCTTCGGCGCGCTGCCGCTGCGGCTGGCCATCCCCGGGCTGTCGGTGACCGACGCCTACTTCGAGGCGATGTCCGGCTTCACCGCCACCGGCGCCACCGTGCTCACGGGCCTGGACGACCTGCCGCTGTCGGTGAACGTCTGGCGCTGCTTCATGATGCTCGTGGGCGGGCTGGGCATCATCGTGCTGGCGGTGGCCATCCTGCCGCTGCTCGGGGTCGGCGGCATGCAGCTGTTCCGTGCCGAGACGCCGGGCCCGATGAAGGACCAGAAGCTCACGCCGCGCATCGCCGAGACCGCGCGCGGCCTGTGGGTCGTGTACTTCGCCGTGTCGGTGACCTGCTTCTTCGCGTACCGCTGGGCCGGCATGAGCTGGTCCGACGCCTTCATGCACATGTGCACGACCATGGGCCTCGGGGGCTTCTCGTCGCACGACCTGAGCTTCGGCTACTGGAACTCGCCGCTCATCGAGGCCGTGGCCGTGGTGTTCATGATGATCTCCGGCGTGAGCTTCGCGCTGTACTTCATCGCGTGGCGCCAGCGTTCGCTGCACGTGCTGTGGCGCGACACCGAGGTGCGCTCGTTCTACGCGGTGGTGGCCGGCACGGTGCTGCTGATCTCGCTGTACCTGCTGGCCAGCGGCCAGTACGCGACCTATCCCGAGGCGCTGCGCCACACCGTCTTCCACGTCGTCTCGCTGGCCACGACCACCGGCTACGCGTCGTACGACTACGCGCAGTGGCCCGCCTTCGCGCCGCTGGTGATGATCCTGCTCGGCTGCTTCGCCACCTGCGCCGGCTCCACCGGCGGCGGCATCAAGATGATCCGCATGCTGCTGCTGCTGAAGCAGTCCCAGCGCGAGCTGGTGCGCATCGTGCACCCGCACGTCGTCAACCCGGTCGTGATGGGCGGCAGCATCGTGCCGCCGCGCGTGATCAACGCGGTGATCGCGTTCATGATGATCTACGGCGCCACCCTCGTCGGGCTGACCCTGCTGCTGCTGTTCAGCGGGCTCGACGTGGTGACCGCCTTCACCGCGGTGATCGCCTGCGTCAACAACATCGGCCCGGGCCTCGGCGAGGTCGGGCCGGCCGTCAACTACGGCGGGCTGAGCGACTTCCAGACCTGGGTGTGCACCTTCGGCATGCTGCTCGGCCGGCTCGAGCTGCTGTCGGTGCTGGTGCTGTTCACGCCGCAGTTCTGGCGGCGCTGAGACCGCCCGCGCCGCGCACCCGCACGTCCACCGAAGGAGCACGACCATGGCCCCGCTTCCCGACCGCCTGCCGCCGCTGGCGCGCGAACGGATGGACGACGCGCAGCGCGCCGCCGCCGACGAGCTGATCGCCGGGCCGCGCAAGGCGGTCAAGGGTCCGTTCATCCCGCTGCTGCGCAGCCCGCTGCTGCTGCAGCGGCTGCAGAAGGTGGGCGAGTACCTGCGCTTCGACAGTGCGCTGCCGACTCGCGTGTCGGAGTTCGTGACGCTCGTGGTCTCGCGCGAGTGGACGCAGCAGTTCGAGTGGGCCGTCCACGTGCCGCTGGCGCTGAAGGCCGGCACGTCGCCGGCGGCGATCGACGACCTGCGCGAAGGGCGCCGTCCGCGCGAGCTGAGCGCGCAGGAGTCGGTCGCGTACGACTTCAGCACGGAGCTGATGCGCCATCACGGCGTGAGCGAGGCGACCTGGCGCGAGGCGCTGGCCGAGTTCGGCGAACGCGGCGCGGTCGACCTGACGGCGCTGGTCGGGTACTTCGTGATGGTGTCGATGGTGCTCAACGTCGCGCACACGCCGGCCGAGCCGGACGCAGGCGTGGAGCCGCTGCCGGGCTGGCCGCGCTGAGCCGCGACACGACGAAATTCCTCCGGTCACGGGCACCGGATCGGCGTACGATGCCGCGGTCGAACACGCTCACTGATCTCTTCGAGACCCCTTCTGCTGCCCGCCGCCCGTCGGCGAGCGCCGGTCGAACCCCCAGTCGAACACTGTGCGTCGAGGCATCGCGCCGGCATGTGCCGTGCGCGACACGCACGCAGGAGATGTCCCCGCCATGAGCCCCCAGACCGGCATCGTCTTTGCACACGCATTCGCACTCGCGCGCAGCCCGGCCGCCGCGCGATCCCCCGACGTCGGGCCGGCCTGAGCCGGCACCGCGAGACTTCGCCGTGCGCAACCTGCAGGAGGCCACCGAGCGCATCTGCGAGCTCAAGGGCAGCCTCGTCGCGCTCGATGCGCTGTCGACGGCCCTGATCGCGGCGCTGCATCCGTCGCAGCGCGTCACGGTGCGCGCGGCGTTCGAGCGCCACGCCGAGGTGGCGCGCACCGTGCTGCTGCACGCGCCCGTCTCGGAGCACACCGTGAGCGCCTTCGAGGTCGATTGCGCGCGCCACGCGACGCTGCTGGCGGCCGAGCCGTGGCGCGACGGCGGCATCGAGTCGCTGCTGCTGGCGACGGTGCGCATCGCCGCGCCCGGCGGCGCGGCCGCGCCCGGCGGGGCCACCGGGTTCCTGTTCGCGCGCGACGGCCGCACCTACCCCGCCACCGGCCGCCACGTGCTGCCCGACGCGGCCGCCGATCACCGGCCCGAGCGCATCGAGATCGAACTCCACACCGATGCTGCCGACCTGCGATCGACCACCATCGTCCCGCTCGAGCTGTACCGCGACGGCGTTGCGCGCTGGGTCGAGTCGGCCGACGTGGCCGCGCTCGAGGTCGGACACGACGCGCTGCCGGCGGCGGCGCTGCGCCACGCCTTCACCCCCGCCCATCTCGAGGTGGCCGCGCTGCGCCCGCAGGCCGGGTCCTCGGTGCACGTCGTCGGCTTCCCGCACGGCTTGCACGACACGCTGCACCGGCTGCCGGTCGTGCGACAGGCCTCGATCGCGTCGGCGTTCGGCCTGCCGTTCCAGGGACGTGCCTGCTTCCTGGTCGAAGGGCGCGTGCTGCCCGGCATGAGCGGCGCGCCGGTGGTGATGCCGATGCCGGCGGGCCCGGGCGATCTGCCGTGGGCGCTGCTCG
>CAZFET010000182.1:0-7220 GCA_964517545.1 uncultured Burkholderiaceae bacterium | reverse complement strand
GGCCCTTGATGTCGGCCAGGCCCTTGATCTCCTTGCGGTACCAGCCGCCCATCTGCACGCCGGTGTTGCCCATCGGGAAGTTGACGATGTTGTAGGCCGCGTAGAACTCGCGGAACAGCTTCAGGCCGTTGCCCTCGTACATCCACGCCGACATCTGCCGGCTGTTCAGGCCGAACGGGATGGCGCAGTCCATCGCGAAGGTCGGGTCCTTGCCGAAGAAGTAGTACGGCGCGGTGTGGGCGCACTCGACCGTGCCGGCCTGCACGCCATCGACCACGCCGAACGGCGGCATCAGCTCGCCGCCGGCGTGCACCGAGATCTCGAACTTGCCGCCGGACATGTCCTTCACGGCTTTCGAGAACACCTCGGCGGCGCCGAAGATCGTGTCGAGCGACTTCGGAAAGCTCGACGCGAGTCGCCAGCGGATGACGCCGGTCGACACCGCCGGTGCGGCCGGCGTGGCCGGAGCCGCCGGCGCCGGCGCGGCGGGCTGCTCCTTCTTTCCGCAAGCGGCGAGCAGGGCGGCGCCGCCGGCGGCGATGCCCGCCAGCCCGGCGCCCCGAAGCAGGGACCTACGTTCCATGTGGTTGTCTCCTATGCAAAGAGCGATGCGGCAGGATTGATGCGCCGCGATTATCCGAGTGCGCTCGGATGGCGCCTTCCGGGGTTTTCCCGCTCGGCCGGGGGGCGCGCGCAGCCGCGACCTCGTACCGCGCCGCGCGGCCGCGTCGTCAGCTGCCGGCCACCTTCATGCGCTCGATCAGGATCGAGCCCACCGTGCGGGCGCCTTGCGTGTACTCGTCGGCACCGATGGCGGCGATGCCGCGGAACATGTCGCGCAGGTTGCCGGCGATGGTCACCTCGTGCACCGGGTGCACGATGCGCCCGCCCTCGACCCAGTAGCCGGCCGCGCCGCGCGAGTAGTCGCCGGTCACCATGTTCACGCCCTGCCCCATCAGCTCGGTGACGAACAGGCCTCGGCCGAGCTTGCGCAGCATCGCCTCGAGGTCGTCGGCCGGCACGGCGAGCGCCGAGCGCATGTGCAGGTTGTGCGCGCCGCCGGCGTGGCCGGTGGTGCGCAGCCCGAGCTTGCGCGCCGAGTAGCTGGACAGGAAGTAGCCCTGCACCACGCCGTCGCGCACCACCGCCCGCGCCCGCGTGACCACGCCCTCGTCGTCGAACGGCGCGCTGCCCTTGCCCTTGCGCACGTGCGGGTCCTCGTCGATCTGCACGTGCGGCGGGAAGACCGCCGTGCCGAGGCTGTCGGTGAGGAAGGTCGACTTGCGATAGAGCGCTGCGCCGCTGGTGGCCTGCACGTACGCGCCGAGCAGGCCGGCGGCGAGAGGCGCCTCGAACAGCACCGGCACCTCGCGCGTGCGCAGCTTGCGCCCGTCGAGCCGCGCGAGCGCGCGCTCGGCGGCGTAGCGGCCGACGGCTTCGGGCGCGGCCAGCTCGGCCGGGTCGCGCATCGAGGTGTACCAGGCGTCGCGCTGCATGTCGTCGCCGTGGCTCGCGATGGGCGCGACCGAGATCGAGTGGCGCGAGCTCGCGTAGCCGCCGCGGAAGCCGCGCGTATTGCCGGCGAAGAAGTGCGACGCCTGCGCCGACACGCCCGCGCCCTCGGAGTTGGTGATGCGGCGATCGGTCGCGAAGGCGGCGGCCTCGCAGCGGCGCGCGAGCTCGGCGGCGTGTGCCGCGTCGATGCGCCACGGGTGGAAGAGGTCGAGGTCGCGGCTCGCGGTCTCGCCGCGCGCGAGGTCCTCCTCGTCGGGCAGCCCCGCTGCCGGATCGTCCGCGGTGTAGCGCGCGATGTCGAACGCCGCGCGCACGGTCTGCTCCAGCGCGTCGCGCGAGAAGTCGGACGTGCTCGCGTTGCCGCGGCGCTTGTCGACGTAGACCGTCACGCCCACCGACTTGTCGCGGTTGCGCTCCACGGTCTCGATCTCGCCCTTGCGCACCGAGACGCTCAGCCCCTGGCCTTCGGACACCTCGACCGCCGCGTCGCTCGCGCCGATGCGCCGCGCGATCGCCAGCGCGTCCTCGACGATCTGCGCGAAGTCGTCGCGCGAGTAGCTGAAGTCCTGCGAGGTCGTCGTGTCGGCGGTGCGGCTCATGAGCGAAGAGGCGAGAGGGGCCAACTATGATACGGGCCGCCTGTCGCAGCCATGGCCCGCACCGTCGTCGCTCCCCCCGCGTCCCCCGACCCCGATCGCCCGAGCAAGTCGCAGCGCAAGCGCGACTCGCACGAGCTGCAGGCGCTCGGCGAGGCGCTCGCGGCGCTCGCGCCGGCGCAGCGCGCCGCCGTGCCGATGCCCGACGCCTTGCGCGAGGCGCTCGACGAATGGCAGCGCACGCGCTCGCACGAAGGCCGGCGGCGGCAGATGCAGCTCATCGGCAAGCTGATGCGCCACGCCGACCCCGCGCCCCTGCGCGAGGCCGTGGCGCGCGCGAAGCTGCCGGGCGCCAGGGCGACCCTGACCTTGCACCGGCTCGAGCAGCTGCGCGAGGCGCTGGTCGCCGACGACGCGGCGCTCGCGCGCTTTGCGGACGGGCATCCCGCGGCCGACCTGCAGCGCCTGCGCAGCCTGGTGCGCGCCGCGCGCCAGGACGGCGCGGCCGTCGGCGAGCGGCGCCCGCGCGCGTGGCGCGAACTGTTCGCCTACCTGAAGGAGACCTGTGGCGATGAGTGAGACGAACGCGTTCGACCGCGTGCGCATCGGGCTGGTGTCGGTGAGCGACCGCGCCTCGGCCGGCGTCTACGAGGACAAGGGCCTGCCGTCGCTGCGCGAGTGGCTCGGCCGCGCGCTGCGCAACCCGCTGGAGTTCCACGAGCGGCTGATCCCCGACGACGAAGCCGGCATCTCGGCGACGCTGCGCGAGCTGGTGGACGCCGTGCGCTGCGACCTCGTGCTGACCACCGGCGGCACCGGCCCGGCGCCGCGCGACGTGACGCCCGAGGCGACCCTTGCCGTGGCGGACAAGGTGATGCCGGGCTTCGGCGAGCAGATGCGACAGATCAGCCTGAACTTCGTGCCCACGGCCATCCTGTCGCGGCAGGTCGCGGTCATCCGCGGCAAGGCCCTGATCGTCAACCTGCCCGGCCAGCCGAAGTCGATCGCCGAGACGCTCGAAGGTCTGCCCCGGCACGCGCCGCCGGTGCACGGCATCTTCGCCGCCGTGCCCTACTGCATCGACCTGATCGGCGGGCCGTACCTCGAGACCGACGACTCGGTGTGCAAGGCCTTCCGCCCGAAGTCGGCACTGCGCACGCCGAAGGCCGCGCCCGGCTGAGCGCGGCCTGCCGGCGGCCACCGCGGCACGCGGCCTGCGGCGCTACTTGACGAGCTGGTTCAGGCGCTCGGCGTCGAAGCGCTCGGTCGTCTGCGCGTCCTGCGGCACGCACTCCTCGCTGGGCAGCTCGCGCGCGCGATGCGACAGCTTCTCGATCGCCTGCCACAGCAGCGCGATCTGGTGCTCGTGGCCCGCGGCGTTGTCGATCAGGCCCTTCATGGCCAGCGCGACGGGGTCGTCGCCCTGCGTCACGCCGTAGGCCGAGAAGCCCATCTTCGCCGCGACCGCCTCGCGCTCGGCGTCGGCATCGGCCTGGATGATGCGCGCCGGATTGCCCACCGCGGTGGCGCCCGCGGGCACCGGCTTGACCACCACCGCGCACGAGCCGATGCGCGCGCCGGCACCGACCGTGAAGCCGCCGAGCACGCACGCGTTCGCGCCGACGATCACGCCGCGCTCCAGCGTCGGATGCCGCTTGGCACCCTTGACCAGCGAGGTGCCGCCCAGCGTGACGCCCTGGTAGATCGTGCAGTCGTCGTGCACCTCGGCCATCTCGCCGATCACGACGCCCATGCCGTGGTCGATGAACACGCGCCGGCCGAGCTTCGCGCCGGGATGGATCTCGATGCCGGTGAGCCAGCGCGCCCCGTGCGACACGAAGCGCGCGAGCCAGCGCCAGCCCGCGCTCCAGCATGCGTGCGCCACGCGATGCGCGAGCAGCGCGTGCAGCCCGGGGTAACACGTGAGCACCTCCCACGACGAGCGGGCGGCGGGATCGCGCTCGCGGATCGCGGCGATGTCTTCACGCAGTCGGCTGAACATGGGCTGCTCTCGCAGGGGACGGGCGACCATCTTAGCCCGCGCCCTTGGCCTTTCGGAGGGTGGGTCTGTTCAGAAACGTGGCCCGATCGGACTATCCGCACCGTCGCGGCGAGCGCAGCGCCGCGCCCGCGCGACGCCGCGGCGGCCGGACGCACCCATGAGCTTTCCATGATGCGCGGCCGCGCCCCCGTCCGCTCCGCACCCCGTCCGTTCTGCGCCCCCTCCGTTCGGGCTGAGCCTGTCGAAGCCCTCGCGACGACGGTGGTGGGCCTTCGACAGGCCCGGCCCGAACGTTGATCGAGGCGTCGTCGATCCTGGAATGCTCAATCGCGCTCGAGCATCGCGCGCGCGATGCCGCGCAGGATGTGCACCTCGTCGTCGGTGAGTCGCGCGCGGTGCACGAGCCGATTCAGACGCGGCAGCAGCTTCTTCGGCGCCTCGGGGTCGAGGTAGCCGATGTGCTGCAGCGCCTGTCGCCAGTGTTCGAGCAGGCCCTGCACCGCGCGCGCGTCGGCCGGCCGACCCACGGGCGCACGCGTCTCGACGGCAAAGCCGCCGCCGGCCATGCGCCACTCCCACGCGACGAGCTGCACCGCCTGCGCCAGGTTGAGCGATCCGTAGCCGGGCGCCGTGGGGATGGTGAGCACGGCATGGCAGCGGTACACGTCGTCGTTGCGCAGGCCGAAGCGCTCGCCGCCGAACACGAAGGCGACGCGCTGGCCGCGCGCGGCCAGCGCCGGCAGCAGCTCGCGCGGCGTGCCGGTGGGCGGCCCGAAGTCGCGCGGCGTCATCGCCGTGGCGCAGACGAAGGTCGCGCCGTCGAGCGCCTCGGCGAACGAGCCGACCACGCGGGCGCGCGCGAGCACGTCGGCCGCACCGCTGGCGAACGCCACCGTCTCCTCGCGCGACAGCACGTCGGGCCAGCGCGGCGCCACGAGCACGAGGTCGGCGAAGCCCATCACCTTCATCGCGCGCGCGGCCGCGCCCACGTTGCCGGGATGGCTCGTGTCCATCAGCACGAAGCGCGTGGGATCGGGCGCGAGAGCGGGGACAGCGGCGGTGGCATTCACGTCGGCGGCGGACGCGGCCGGTAAAATGCGCGCCCTGGCGTCGATGATGCCAGCGCTCTTTCCTCCCGTCGCCCGTCGAACCCACGCCTGCCCGGCCGTACCGCCCATGTCGCCATCGCTGCATCCCATGCTCAACATCGCCGTGAAGGCGGCACGTGCGGCCGGCGCGATCATCAACCGGGCGTCGCTCGACCTCGACCTGCTCAAGGTCAGCAGCAAGAGCCCGAACGACTTCGTCACCGAAGTCGACCGCGCGGCCGAGACGGCGATCATCGAGACCTTGCTCACCGCCTATCCGGGCCACGGCATCCTCGCCGAGGAAAGCGGCCGCGAGCACGGCGCGAAGGACAGCGAGTACCTCTGGATCATCGATCCGCTCGACGGCACCACCAACTTCATCCACGGCTTCCCGGTCTACGCGGTGTCCATCGCGCTCGCCTTTCGCGGGCAGGTGCAGCAGGCGGTGGTGTACGACCCCGCGCGCAACGACCTCTTCCTCGCCAGCAAGGGCCGCGGCGCGTACCTCAACGACCGCCGGCTGCGCGTGTCCAAGCGCACCCGCATGAGCGAGTCGCTGATCGGCACGGGCTTCCCGTTCCGCAAGGGCGACAACTTCAAGCGCTACCTGCAGATGTTCGAGGCGGTGATGCCGCACTGCGCCGGCCTGCGCCGGCCCGGCGCGGCGGCGCTCGACCTGTGCTACGTGGCGGCCGGCTGGTACGACGGCTTCTTCGAGACCGGCCTCAACCCGTGGGACATCGCGGCCGGCTCGCTGATGATCACCGAGGCCGGCGGGCTGATCGGCAACTTCACCGGCGAGGCCGACTACCTGTACCAGCGCGAGGTGATCGCGGGCAACCCGAAGATCTACGGCCAGCTCGTGCAGCTGCTGAGCCCGTACACGCGCGTCATCAAGGACGAGCCGAAGGGCGACGCGGCGCCGTGAACGACCGCCGCCGCAGCGAGCCCCGCGAAGCGCCGGCCGCGAGCGCGCCGGCAGGCTTCGATGCGCACACGCCGATGATGCAGCAGTACCTGCGCATCAAGGCCGACTTCCCCGACACGCTCGTCTTCTACCGGATGGGCGACTTCTACGAGCTGTTCTACGACGACGCGCGCAAGGCCAACCGGCTGCTCGACATCACCCTGACCACGCGCGGCCAGAGCGCGGGCGAGCCGGTGGTGATGGCCGGCGTGCCGGTGCACTCGGTCGAGACTTATCTGCGGCGCCTGCTCGCGCTGGGCGAGGCGGTGGCCGTGGCCGAGCAGGTGGGCGACGTCGCCACCGCCAAGGGCCCGGTCGAGCGCAAGGTCGTGCGCGTGGTCACCCCCGGCACCGTGACCGACGGCGAGCTGCTCGACGAGCGCGCCGACACCTTGCTGCTGGCCGTGGCCCGCCAGCGCTCGACCTTCGGGCTCGCGTGGCTCGGCGTGGCGAGCGGTCGGCTCGGCCTCACCGAGTGCAGCGAGGCCGACCTCGCCGGCTGGCTGGCGCGCCTGGCGCCGGCCGAGATCGTGCTGCACGGCGACGACTGGCCCGAGCCGATCGCGCGCCACGGCGCGGCACGCACGCAGCGCCCGGCCTGGCAGTTCGACGCAGCGCTCGGGCAGCGCAAGCTCACCGAGCAGCTGCGCAGCGCGAGCCTCGAAGGCTTCGGCGCGCAGGACCTGCGCGTCGCGCACGCGGCGGCCGCGGCGCTGCTGTCGTACGCCGAGCACACGCAGGGCCGCTCGCTCGCGCACGTGCGCACGCTCGAGGTCGAGCGCGCCGGCGAACTGCTGCTGCTGCCGCCGGCCACCTTGCGCAACCTCGAGATCGTGCAGACCCTGCGTGGCGAGCGCGCGCCGACCCTGCTGTCGCTGCTCGACACCTGCCGCACGGGCATGGGCGGCCGGCTGCTGCGCCTGTGGCTCACGCATCCGCAGCGCGAGCGCACGGCCGCCACCGAGCGGCTCGACGCGATCGATGCGCTCGAGCCGCACGGCATCGACTCGCTGCGCGAGGCGCTGCGCGGCGTGAGCGGCGTGGAGCGCATC
>CAZFET010000181.1:0-7270 GCA_964517545.1 uncultured Burkholderiaceae bacterium | reverse complement strand
CGAGCGCACGTCGTCCATCCAGGCGCCGGGCCTCTTGCCGGGGCGCGCGTACGGATCGAGGTAGAACTGCGCGAGCAGGCGGCCGTCGCGCTCGACGCGATAGAAGCGCACGCCCTCGTGCCACACCGGCGCGCTGTCGGGCCGGATGCTCACCTCGAACAAGGTCTCGACGATGCGGAACAGGCCTTCGAGCACCTTCGGCTCGGTGAAGTACTGCTTCACCTCCTGGTCGCTGAACGCGTAGCGGGCTTCCTTCAGGCGCTCGCTGGCGAACGGGATGTCCCACGCGGCCAGCTCGGCCAGGCCGAGCTCGCGCGACGCGAACTCGCGCAGCTCGGCCATGTCGCGCTCGCCGTAGGGGCGCGCACGACGGGCCAGCTCGCGCAGGAAGTCGAGCACCTGCTGCGGCGAGTCGGCCATCTTCGGCACCAGGGACACGTGCGCGAAGGTGTCGTGGCCGAGCAGGCGGGCCGCCTCCCGGCGCAGCTCGAGGATCTCGCGCATCAGCGCCGAGTTGTCGCGTTCGGCCGGGCCGACGTCGCTGGCGCGGGTGACGAACGCGGTGTACAGCCGCTCGCGCAGCGCGCGGTCGTGCGCGTACTGCATGACCGGCAGGTAGACGGGGTAGTGCAGCGTGAGCTTGTGGCCGTCGCGGCCTTCGGCCTGCGCGGCCTCGCGCGTCATCTGCTTCAGGTCGTCGGGCACGCCGTCGAGTTCGGCGTCGCTCGCGTAGTACGCGAAGCCGTCGGTCGCGTCGAGCACGTGCTCCGAGAACTGCTGCGACAGCTCGGCCAGGCGCTCCTGGATCTGCGCGAAGCGCACCTTGGCGTCGCCCGCGAGCTCGGCGCCGGACAGCACGAAGTCGCGCATGGCGTTCGACAGCGCGCGACGGCGCGGCGCGCTCAGCGACGCCGCGGCCGGCGACGAGGCGATGGCCTTGTACTTGGCGTACAGCCGCTCGTCCGCGCCGAGCCGCGTGTGGAACTCGGTGACGCGCGGCAGGTTCTCGTTGTAGGCCGCGCGCAGCTCGGGCGTGTCGGCCACGTGGTTGAGGTGCGTCACCGCGCCCCACGCGCGCGCGAGCGATTCGGTGGCGACGTCGAGCACGGCCGACACGGCGTCGTAGTCGGCGGGCACGTCGGGGCCGACGGCGCGCTCGAGCGCCGCGTTCGCGTGCATCAGCAACTGCTCGACCGCCGGGCTCACGTGCTCCGGACGGATGCGGTCGAAGGCGGGCAGGCCGCGGGTCTCGAGCAGGGGATTCGTTTCGGTGGACGGCGTCATCGTTCAAGCGGCCGCACGTTCGGCCGCCTCCAGGGTGTTGACGAGGAGCATTGTGATGGTCATCGGCCCGACCCCGCCGGGCACCGGGGTGATCCAGCCGGCGACCTCCTTGACGCGCTCGAAATCGACGTCGCCGCACAGCTTGCCGTGCTCGTCGCGGTTCATGCCGACGTCGATGACCACCGCGCCGGGCTTGACCATGTCGGCGCCCAGCATGCGGCGCCGGCCGACCGCGGCCACCACGATGTCGGCCTGGCGCGTGTGGTGCGCGAGGTCGCGCGTGGCGCTGTGGCAGACGGTGACGGTGGCGCTGGCCTGCAGCAGCAGCATCGCCATCGGCTTGCCGACGATGTTGCTGCGGCCGATCACGACGGCGTGCTTGCCGCGCGGGTCGCAGCCGATCGACTCGAGCATCTTCATGCAGCCGTAGGGCGTGCACGGCCGGAAGCCGGGGCGCCCGACCATCAGCGCGCCGGCGCTCGCCACGTGGAAGCCGTCGACGTCCTTGTCGGGCGAAATGGTTTCGATGACGCGCTGCGCGTCGATGTGCGGCGGCAGCGGCAGCTGCACCAGGATGCCGTGGATGGCCGGGTCCGCGTTGAGGGCGTGCACGCGCGCCAGCAGGTCGGCCTCGGGCAGCGAGGCCGGGTACTGCTCGAGCACCGAGTGCAGGCCGGCCTCGGCGCAGGCCTTGACCTTGTGGCGCACGTACACCTGGCTGGCCGGGTCGTCGCCGACCAGCACCACCGCGAGGCCGGGCCGCGTGCCGCGCGCAGCCAGCGCGGCGGTGCGCTGCGCCACCTCGGCGCGCAGTCGTTTCGAGAGCGCGTTGCCGTCGATCAGCTGGGCGGTCATCGGTCGGGCCTTTCAGAAAGCGACAAGGCCGCTTCGCGAGCGGCCTTGGATCGTCGGGTGGGCGTGGTCAGGTCTTCGCCTGGGCACCGAGCGCGATCTTCAGCAGGTCGGCCACGGTGTTGGCGTTGAGCTTCTCCATGATGTTGGCGCGGTGCGCCTCCACCGTCTTGATGCTGATGCCCAGGTCGTCGGCGATCTGCTTGTTCAGCCGGCCGGCGACGATGCGCTCGAGCACCTGCGCCTCGCGCGTGGTCAGGCGCGACAGCAGCGCGTCGCGGCTGGCCTGCTCCTGGTGCGCCGAGAAGGCCTGGCGCGCGAGCTCGAGCATGCGCTCGACCAGCGACAGCAGCTCCTCCTCCTTGAACGGCTTCTCGATGAAGTCCATCGCGCCCTTCTTCATCGTGCTCACGGCCATCGGCACGTCGCCGTGGCCGGTGATGAAGACGATGGGCAGCGGGCTCTTGCGCTCCAGCAGCCGGTCCTGCAGTTCCAGGCCGCTCATGCCGTCCATGCGGATGTCGGCGATCAGGCAGGCCACCTCGCGCGGGTCGAAGCGCGACAGGAACGACTCGGCCGAGTCGAAGCACTTGACGCGGTAATCCTTGCCCTCGAGCAGCCATTGCAGCGAGTCGCGCACGGCCTCGTCGTCGTCGACGACGTACACGGTGCCTTTCTTCGGGATCAGGCTCATGAGGTGAGTGTCGATGGGGTCGTGACGGGGGCTTCGGCGCGCGCGGCATCCACCGGCAAGGTGAAGGTGAAGCGGCAGCCCACGATGGCCGGGCCATTGTAGAGGTTCTGTGCCCTGATCCGGCCGCGGTGAGACTCCACGATCGAGCGGCACAGGCTCAGTCCGATGCCCAGGCCGTCGGCCTTGGTGGAGAAGAACGCCTCGTACAGGCGCTCGATCACCTCGTCCTTCAGTCCGGGGCCGGTGTCGGTGACGCTGAACTCGATCAGCCCGCCCTCCTCGGGCGAGTGGCGCGGCACCACGCGCAGCTCGATGTGGCGGCGCGACGGCGGCAGGCCGGCGTTGTCGATCGCCTCGGCGGCGTTCTTGATGAGGTTCAGCACGCCCTGCTCGATGAGGATCGGGTCCACCATCAGCGGCGGCAGCCGCTGCGCCACGTAGGTGTGCAGCGCCACGTTGCGGCGGCGCAGCTCGATGCTCGCCAGCTCGACCGCATCGTCGACGATCTGCCGCGCCTGAGCGGCCACGCGCTGCGGCTCGCTCTTCTTCACGAAGGCGCGGATGCGGTGGATGATCTGCCCGGCGCGCTCGGCCTGGCGCGAGGTCTTGCGCAGCGCTTCGATCAGGTCGTCGCGGTCGATGCTGCCGGCACGCACCCGCGAGACCATGCCGTTGCAGTAGTTGGTGATCGCGGTCAGCGGCTGGTTCAGCTCGTGCGCGACCGACGAGGCCATCTCGCCCATCGTCACGAGCCGGCTCGTGACCTGCGCCTTCTCGGCCTGCTTGGCGGCCTGCGCCTCGGCCCGACGGCGCGCCGTGATGTCGGTGGCGATCAGCATCTGCGCGAGCCGGCCGTCGGTCCACTGCAGATAGCGCGCGCGCACGTCGAACCACTTGTCCAGCGCCTCGATGAAGACCTCGCGCGGGTCGGAGCCCAGCTCGGTGAGTTCCTGCGTCGGCAGGCCGCCGAGCGTCTCCACCGTGTCGTCGGGCTCGGGCAGGTACGGCTGGCCGGGTTCGCCGCCCGCCAGCAGCGCGTGGCCGGCCGCGTCGGCGCCGAACCACAGGCGGTACGAGCGGTTCGCGAACAGCAGCTCGCCTTGCTGCACCGACAGCACCGACACCGCCGCGTCCAGCCCCTCGAGCACGGTGGTGAAGCGCTCGTGCGACGCCGAGAGCTGGTCGCGGATGCGCTTGGCCTCGGTGATGTTGGTCATCGAGGTCATCCAGCCGGTCTGCTGGCCGCGCGCGTCGAGCAGCGGGGAGACGTGCACGCGCGCGTCGAACCAGGTGCCGTCCTTGCGCATGACCTTCACCTCGATGCCGCCGGCCGGGCTGCGGCCCTGCAGTTCCTGCTGCAGCAGCCGCGCGTTCTCGTCGTAGCGGTCGGGCGGCCAGTACGGGAAGGGCGGCAGCCGGCCGATCAGCTCGGCCTCGGAGAAGCCCGTCATCGCGCAGAAGGCCGGGTTGACGTAGGTGATGCGGCCCTCCGGATCCATCGCGCGCATGCCGGTGAGCATGGAGTTCTCCATCGCGCGGCGGAAGTTGGTCTCCGACACCAGCGCGCTCTGGATCTGCGCGCGGCGGCGCACGTGGCGCCACGTGCCGAGCAGCATCCACACGGTGAGGCCCGACAGCGCGACCACCATCCAGAACAAGGTGTTGCTGATCAGGCCGATCGACGTGCGATAGCCCTCGCCGCGCAGCACCAGTCCGTTGGCCGCGGGCGCCAGCGGCACCTCGTGCACGATCGGCGCGCGCCGGGCCACGGCCGTGGGCGCCGCCGTCACCGAGCTGGCGAGGGTCGCGTCCTGCGCGTCGACCACCGAGATGGCGTGCCGCTGCGAGACCTCCAGCGGCACGAAGAAGCGCAGCAGGGCCTCGACCGAGTACTCGGCGATCAAGGTGCCCGAGAACGCGCTGCGGTCGATCAGCGGCACGTGGACCTGGAACACCGGGCGGCCCACGGCGTCGGCGAACGAGCGCGAATACACCGGCTGGCGCAGGTCGCGCGCGGTGGTGAACGCGCTCTCCGGCTCGTGGCGGCGGCCCTCGACCGGCAGCGACGGATCGACCCCCTCGCCATCGGCGCGGAAGGTCTGCGCCGAGTGGCTCGCGCGGCGCGCGCGGTTCGGACCGACCCACACGAGGTGCGTCACCTCGGGCCGCTCGCGGATGAAGGTCGCGGCCTGGCCGAGGAACTCGTCGGTGTCGATGGCGCGCGTGACGATCTCGCGCGCGATGCGCGAGAGCTGCTCCTGGTTCTCGATCAGCCGCAGGCGGATCTGCTGCTGGGCGATCTCGGTGTCGCGCTGCACCGACTCGCGCTCGCGCTCGATCTCCTCGTTGCGCAGGTACCAGAAGGCCGCAATGATCGCCGCCAGGAACAGCAGCACCGACACCAGCGGGCCGAGCGTGGCGAAGCGGTCCTGGCGGGCAGGCGATTGCCGGCGCCACCAGCTGCCGAACAGGCGCGATCGGCGCTGGCCGGCGCCGATCGTGGAAGGTACGAAGTCCGGAGCCGACGGCATGGGCGGATTATCGAGGCGGCGCCTCGGGTGGTCGGACCCGAGGTCGAATGTCGTTCCACAATACGGAAAGCAGTCGCGCTATTTGAAAAACCGCGAGGGCTGTGCGACACTCCGGGCACCCCTGTTGTAGACCACCCAAGACACGAGGAGACGACCATGTCGGCACAGCCCGATTCGATGGTGGGCGCCGCTGCGAACGACGCCGATGTGCAGGAAACCCGCGAGTGGCTCGACGCCCTGTCGGCGGTGATCCAGACCGAGGGCAAGGAGCGCGGCCACTTCCTGCTCGAGCAGCTGCTCGAGCACGCGCGCGAGAACAGCATCGACATGCCGTTCTCGGCGACCACGGGCTACGTCAACACGATCGAGCCCGAAGAGGAAGAGCGCAGCCCGGGCAACCTCGAGCTCGAAGGACGCCTGCGCGCCTACATGCGCTGGAACGCGATGGCGATGGTGGTCAAGGCGAACCGCCTGAACCCCGAGGACGGCGGCGACCTGGGCGGCCACATCAGCTCGTTCCAGTCGCTGGCGCACATGTTCGCGGCCGGCTTCAACCACTTCTGGCACGCCGAGAGCGAAGGCCACGGCGGCGACCTGCTGTACATCCAGGGCCACAGCGCGCCGGGCATCTATGCGCGCGCGTTCATGGAAGGGCGGCTCACCGAGGAGCAGCTGCTCAACTTCCGCCAGGAGGTCGGCGGCAAGGGCCTGTCGAGCTATCCGCACCCGAAGCTGATGCCGGAGTTCTGGCAGTTCCCGACGGTGTCGATGGGCCTCGGCCCGATCATGGCCATCTACCAGGCGCGCTTCCTGAAGTACCTGCACGCGCGCGGCATCGCCGACACCGCCAACCGCAAGGTGTGGGTGTTCTGCGGCGACGGCGAGATGGACGAGCCCGAGTCGCTCGGCGCCATCGGTCTGGCGGCGCGCGAGAAGCTCGACAACCTGATCTTCGTCATCAACTGCAACCTGCAGCGGCTCGACGGGCCGGTGCGCGGCAACGGCAAGATCATCCAGGAGCTCGAGGGCGAGTTCCGTGGCGCGGGCTGGAACGTCATCAAGCTCATCTGGGGCAGCAACTGGGACCCGCTGCTGGCGCGCGACAAGGACGGCGCGCTGCGCAAGCTGATGATGGACACCCTGGACGGCGACTACCAGGCCTTCAAGGCCAACGACGGTGCCTACGTTCGCAAGCACTTCTTCGGCCGCGACCCGCGCACGCTCGAGATGGTCGCCAAGATGAGCGACGAGGACATCTGGGCGCTGCGCCGCGGCGGCCACGACGCGCAGAAGGTGTACGCCGCGTTCCATCGCGCCAACCAGCACAAGGGCCAGCCGACGGTGCTGCTGGTCAAGACGGTCAAGGGCTACGGCATGGGCCGCGCGGGCGAAGGCAAGAACACCGCGCACCAGACCAAGAAGCTGTCCGACGAGGACATCCGCTATTTCCGCGACCGCTTCAACATCCCGATCCCCGACAGCGAGCTGCCGAAGATCCCGTTCTACAAGCCGGCTGACGACACGCCGGAGATGAAGTACCTGCACGAGCGGCGCAAGGCACTCGGCGGCTATCTGCCCCGGCGCCGCACCAAGGCCGACGAGAGCTTCATGGTGCCCGCGCTCGACACCTTCAAGGCGGTCCTCGAGCCCACCGCCGAGGGCCGCGAGATCAGCACCACGCAGGCCTACGTGCGCTTCCTCACGCAGCTGCTGCGCGACAAGGCGCTCGGCCCGCGCGTCGTGCCGATCCTGGTCGACGAGGCGCGCACCTTCGGCATGGAGGGGCTGTTCCGCCAGATCGGCATCTACAACCCCGAGGGCCAGAAGTACACGCCGGTCGACAAGGACCAGGTCATGTACTACAAGGAAGACAAGGCCGGCCAGATCCTGCAGGAAGGCATCAACGAAG
>CAZFET010000180.1:7008-7371 GCA_964517545.1 uncultured Burkholderiaceae bacterium | reverse complement strand
CAGCCGTTGCCGGCCAGCCAGGCGCCGAGGTAGTGGATGCCGACGTTGATGTTCATGCGCAGGCCGGCCTCGGTGATGGGCTGCTCGGGCTGGAAGTTCAGCAAGTCGGCGGCCGTCACGTTCACGTCGGGGCGCTGCTTGCCCCACTGGTTGGGCTTGTCGCCGAGCACCGCGACGAACTCCTTCATCGCCGGCTCGACGAGCCCCGGGTGCGCGACCCAGCCGCCGTCGTAGCCGTCGGTGGCGTCGCGCTTCTTGTCGGCGACGATGCCGGCCATCGCGACGGCGTTCTTCTCGGGGTCGTTCTTGATCGGGATGAGCGCGCTCATGCCGCCGATGGCCGGCGCGCCGCGCTTGTGGCAG
>CAZFET010000180.1:0-6998 GCA_964517545.1 uncultured Burkholderiaceae bacterium | reverse complement strand
TGAGCAGCAGCAGCGCGTAGGCGCGCATGAACGGCGCGGTCATCGTGACCTTGGCGCGGTCGGCGAGGCAGAAGTCGCGGTCGACCTTGAACTTCTTGATGCAGCTGAAGATGTAGTCCCAGCGCCCGGCGTTGAGGCCGGCGGAGTGCTCGCGCAGCTCGTACAGGATCTCGTCCATCTCGAACGCGGCGAGGATGGTCTCGATCAGCACCGTGGCCTTGATGGTGCCCTGCGGCAGGCCGAGCTCCTGCTGCGCGGCGACGAAGATGTCGTTCCACAGCCGCGCCTCCAGATGGCTCTCCATCTTGGGCAGGTAGAAGAAGGGGCCGGCGCCGCGCGCGATCTGCTCCTTGGCGTTGTGGAACAGGAACAGCGCGAAGTCGAAGATGCCGCCCGAGACGCGCTGGCCGTCGACCAGCACGTGCTTCTCGTCGAGGTGCCAGCCGCGCGGGCGCACCTGCAAGGTCGCGATGCGGTCGTTGAGCTTGTAGACCTTGCCGTTCTGTTCGAGCGTGAGCGTGCGGCGGATCGCGCGGCCGAGGTTGATCTGCCCCTGGATCTGGTTGGTCCAGCTCGGCGAGTTGCTGTCCTCGAAGTCGGTCATGTACGAGTCCGCGCCCGAGTTGAACGCGTTGATGACCATCTTGGCCTCGACCGGGCCGGTGATCTCGACGCGCCGGCACTCCAGCGCCTTGGGCAGCGGCGCGATCTTCCAGTCGCCGTCGCGGATGTGCCGGGTCTGCGGCAGGAAGTCGGGGCGCTCGCCGGCGTCGAGCCGCTTCGCGCGCTCGACGCGCGCGGCCAGCAGCTCGCGGCGGCGCGGCTCGAACTGCCGGTGCAGTTTCGCCACGAGGGCCAGCGCGTCGGGCGTGAGGATGGTCTCGAAGCCGGGCAGGATCGGCGCGTTGATCTGCATGCCGGTGGGCAGTTGAAGGCTCATCGTGGACTCCGTGGGTCGTGTCGTCGTGGTAGCGGGAAAAGGGCGGAAAGGGCGGAAGTTCGGGTCAGCCGAGCAGGCCGAGCACGTCGCGCAGCGAGCGCCCGGTGCGCGTGGGCTCGGTGCCGAGCTGCTCGGGCGGCAGGCCGGCGCGGTTGATCCACAAGGTCGTGTAGCCGAACCAGGTGGCGCCGACGGCGTCCCAGGCGTTGCTCGAGACGAAGAGGATCTCGCCGGCCGGCAGCCCCAGCGCCGCCGGGCCGAGCGCGTAGCAGGCGGGGTCGGTCTTGAAGCGCCGCACCGGCGCGACCGACAGCAGCGGGTCGAGCAGTCCGTCGAAGCCCGCGCTGCCGACCGCCTCGAGCAGCATGTCGGGATCGCCGTTGCTCAGGATGCCGGCGCGCAGGCCGCGCGCCTTCAGCGCGAGCAGCACCTCGCGGTTCTCGGCGAAGGGCGCGAGGCGGCGGTACTCGTCCATCAGCGCGTCCTCGGCCGCCGCGTCGAGCGCGAGCTGCAGCCGCGCCGCCGCGTAGCGCAGGCCGGCGCGCGTGAGCTCGCGAAACGGTCGCCAGCGCCCGCTCATCGACGCGAGGCGCGTGTACTCGATCTGCTTGTCGCGCCACAGCTGCGACAGCGCCTCGCCGCGGCCGGGAAAACGGCGCTCGGCGGCCTGCACGACGCCGTGCACGTCGAACAAGGTGCCGTAGGCGTCGAACAGCACGGCGCGGATCGGGGTGGTCATGACACGGAATCTATGCCAGCGCGGGCCCGGCATTAGCGCCGCGGAATGGCAAGCATTCCTGCCGGGAATGCAGGAATCGCGGACGGCGCGGCGCGCCGCCGGCTCACATCAGCTCGTCGATGTCGCGCGGCCAGCTGTCCTTCAGCAGTCGCGACAGCGCGCGGTCGGCCAGCACCTTGCCGCCGGTCTGGCAGCGCGCGCAGTAGTTCGTCTCGTTGTCGGCGTGCACGATGCGCTGCACCGGCGCTCCGCAGTCGGGGCAGGGCTGGCCGAAGCGGCCGTGCACCGCGAAGTCGGGCCGGAAGGCGGTGACCTTCTGCGGCCAGCCGCCGGCCGACTCGGCGCGCAGGCGCTCGGTCCACTCGGCCAGCACCGCGCGGGTGGCGTCGAACCGCCGCGCCCGGGCCGCGCCGCCCAGCGCGCGGGTGAGCTCCTGCAGCGCCAGCCGCGCGCGGTGCAGGATCTCGTCGGAGTAGGCGTTGCCGACGCCGGCCAGCAGCTGCGGGCTGGTCAGCGCGCGCTTGAGCGTGTGGTTCTCGCGGCGCAGGCGCTCGACGAACTGCTCGCGCGTGCATGCCAGCGGCTCCAGCCCGCCGCGGTCGAGCGCGGCCAGCGCGTCGTCGCCGGCCACGAGATGCAGCGACGCGCGGCGCTTGCTGCCGGCCTCGGTGAGCACGAGCGAGCCGTGATCGAAGTCGAGCGCCGCGAGCGCGCCGGCGGCCAGCCTCGTGCCGGGCGCGCGCCAGTGCAGTCGGCCCGCGATCATGAGGTGGATCACCAGGTGCAGCGGACGGCCGTCCAGCGGCTCGAAGCCGAGCACGATGCGCTTGCCCAGCCGCCGCACGCCGGTGACCGCGCGGCCTGGCAGCACCGACACCGGCGGCAGCGCGGTGCGCAGCACGAAGACGCTGGGCAGGCGCAGCGCGCGCAGCGGCCGGCCGACGGTGTGCTCGGCGATGCGCTCGACGTAGACGGCGAGGTCCGGCAGCTCGGGCATGTCCGCACTCTAGTGAGCATTCCGAGAAGTGACGACACCTCGATACCGTTCGGGCCGAGCTTGTCGAAGCCCCATCACCGTCGCTGCGATGGCTTCGACAGGGTCGGCCCGAACGGACGGTGTGGCCCAGCCTGAGCGGACGGCGTGGCTCAGCCCGAACGGCCGGTGTTGCTGTCGCGCATGATGGAAAGCTCGACACGCCGCTCGGCACGCGGTCCGTTTCGTGACTCCGCCGCGCATAATCGGCGGCGATGGACCGGCTCAAGCAGATCGAATCGTTCGTATCGGTCGCGACCAAGGGGAGCCTCACGGCCGCCGCCCACGCCGAGGGCGTGGCCCCGGCGGTGATCGGCCGGCGCATCGACGCGCTGGAAGAGCGGCTCGGCGTCAAGCTGCTGCTGCGCACCACCCGCCGCATCTCGCTCACGCACGAGGGCACGGCCTTCCTCGAGGACTGCCAGCGCCTGCTGACCGACCTGGCCAACGCCGAGGCCAGCGTGAGCGCCGGCGGCGTGAAGGCGAGCGGGCACCTGCGCATCACCGCGCCGGCCGGCTTCGGCCGCCGCCACGTCGCGCCGCTGGTGCCGAAGTTCATCGCGCAGCACCCCGACGTGAGCGTGTCGCTGAACCTGTCGGACCGCGTGGTGGACATCGTGAACGAAGGCTTCGACTGCGCGGTGCGCGTGGGCGACCTGCCCGACTCCAGCCTCGTGAGCGTGCGGCTGGCCGACAACCGCCGGCTGTGCGTGGCCGCGCCGCAGTACCTCAGGCGCGCGGGCGTGCCGCAGCACCCTGGCGAGCTGTCGCGCCACGAGTGCCTGACGCTGTCGTCCGATGCGAGCCAGACGCGCGGCTGGGCCTTCACCATCGACGGCGAGGTGACGCACCTGCGGCCGAGCGGCCGGCTCGACTGCAGCGACGGCCAGGTGCTGCACGACTGGTGCCTGGCCGGCATGGGCATCGCGTGGCGCAGCACCTGGGAGGTCGAGCACGAGGTCGCGGCCGGGTTGCTGACGAGCGTGCTCGATGCCTACGCCGCGCCGCCCAACGGCATCTACGCCGTGTTCGCGCAGCGCAAGCACATGCCGCTGCGCGTGCGGCTGTGGATCGACTTCATCAAGCAGCACTACGCCGACCCGGCGTACTGGAAGGCCGGCGCGCGCGGCGCGGCGGCCGCATCGGCCGCGTCGGCCGGCAGTGCCTGAACCCTTTCGTCATCCGATGACCACCGAAGCCCTGCTCGCCTACCTGCACTTCGCGGCGATCCTCACGCTCGTCGTGTTCATGTCCAGCGAGGCGGCGCTGTGCCGCAGCGAGTGGCTCAACGCCGACGTCGTGCGCCGGCTCGTGCGCGTGGACGCGATCTACGGCGCCGCGTCGGCGGCGGTGCTGCTCACCGGCGTGGCGCGCACCTTGTGGGGCATGAAGGGCGCCGGCTGGTTCTGGAGCCAGCCGCTGCTGTGGACGAAGCTCGGGCTGTTCGTCGTGATCGGGCTGCTGTCGATCAAGCCGACCCTCGCCTTCCTGCGCTGGCGCAAGACGCTCGAGGCGAGCGGCGCGCTGCCGCCGCCCGACGAGGTGCGCGCGATCCGCCGCATCGTGATGATCGAGGCGCACCTGCTGGTGCTGATCCCGTTGGCCGCGGTGTTCCTCGCGCGCGGGATCGGGGTGCGCTGACGCGCGCGCCGCCAACGAAAAGGCCCGGCGCGCGGCCGGGCCCGGACGGCTCGCGGTGGCGGAAGGCTCAGGCCTTCAGGCACTCGCTCATGAACTTCTTGCGCTCGTCGCCCTTCTTGTCGGCGGCGTCGGCGTTGCATTTCTTCATCTTGTCCTGCTGCGACACCTTCTTGGCCGACAGGCACTCGCTCATGAACTTCTTGCGCTCGTCGCCCTTCTTGTCGCCGGCTTCCTTGTTGCAGGTCGCCATCTTCGACTGCTGCGCCGTGGGCTTCTTCTCCTCGGCCGCTTGAGCCCCCAACGACAGGCCGGCCAGCGCGATCGCGACGGCGGTCAACGTCTTCCTCATGCTCTCTCTCCTCTCTTGAGTGGCGGAATCGCCGGCCGGGATTGGAGCATGCGCCCGCGATGGCCGACAAGCGTGGCAACGTTGCAGGCGGTGACCCGGCCGACAGGGCCGTCCCGCGCCGGCGGGCGCCGGCCTACAGGATGCGCCGCGGGTGGGCCAGCGACTCGTGCGCGGCGTGCAGCCGCCGCACCAGCACGCGGATGAAGGCTTCGTCGAACAGGTGCCGGCAGCCGGGCCCGACCTGCGCCAGGGTCTCGGGCGTGAACGAGATGGTCGTGGCGGCCGACGTGACGACCACGTCGGCGCCGTGCACGCGCAGGTCCTCGCTCGGCGCGAGGTAGGCCATCTCGCCCACCGAGGTGCCGGCGCCGAGCCGCGCGACCTGGCGGCCGTCGCGGTACACCTCGACCTCGCCCTGCGCGATGATGTGGAAGCTGCGGCCCAGCTCGCCGCGGCGGAACAGGTGCTCGCCGTAGGCGTGGCGCTCCCAGCGCGCGCGGTGCACCACCTCCCACAGCTCGACGTCGCCGAAGCCGGAGAAGAACTCGAGGCTGCGCAGCAGGTTGAAGCGCTCGGAGTCGAGCACGCCTTGCAGCTGTCCGCGCGGGACGTGGTGCCCCGCGATCAGGTCCGACAGCGACTCGGCGAACGCATCCCAGTCGGCCGGGCGGTCGTCGACCGACTTGGCCAGCGCGCGCAGGATGGCCGCGTCGAGCGCGGCCGACACGCCCGAGCGCTGCGCGGCCAGCGAGGCCGGCTGCTCCTGGTAGATCTGGTGCATCAGCGCGGCCTGCGAGCGCGACTCGAACGGCGGCCGCCCGGCGATCAGGTGGTACAGCACGGCGCCGAGCGAGTAGATGTCGGAGCGGCAGTCGAGGCTGCTGCCGTCGAGCTGCTCGGGCGACATGTAGGCGAGCGAGCCGACGCGGAAAATCTGCGTCGTGTCGGCGTCGAGGTTGAGCACGCTGCCGAAGTCGGTGACCTTCACGTCGATCACGTTGCCCGCGGCGTCGCGCAGCGCCAGCAGGTTGGCCGGCTTGATGTCGCGGTGGATCAGCCCCTGGCGCCACACGTAGCCCAGCGCCATCGCGCACTTGAAGCCGATCTCGACGATCTGCTCGAGCGACAGCAGCTGGTCGGCGCGGCAGTACGGGCGCAAGGTGGTGCCGGGCACGTACTCCATCACGAGGTAGGGCTCGGCGGGGTCTTCGACCGCGTCGAAGATCTGCACCACGTTCGGGTGCTGCAGCCGCCCGACGAGCGCGGCCTCGGCAGCGAAGAAGCGCTCGACGTAGCGGTCGTCGCGCGCGTCGCCCACGGCGCTCGCGCGCAGCCGCTTGATGGCGACGTCGCGGACGTGGAACTAGTCGCGGGCGAGGAAGACCTCGCTGGTCGCGCCCTCGCCCAGGCGCTTGAGCACGCGGTACTTGCCGATGCGCGCCGGCAAGGCGGGTTCCGTGATCGTCACCGAGGCGGTGGCGGAGCGGCGGGCGTTGGGCATGGGAAACGAGCGAGCGCATCATTCTTCTACGGCGCGCGCCTGCGCTGACGGGCGAACAGCGCGCCGTTCGTGCGCCAGTTCTCGGCTCCCGCGGGACGGACGAGGGCCAAACGTAAAATCGCCACATGATCCAAGCCAAGGCGCAGCTGCGGCAGGCACTGGCCGCCGCGCTCGCCGACCTCGCCCCCGGCGCGTTGCCGGACCCCGACTTCGATCTCCCGCGCCAGGCCGCGCACGGCGACCTGGCGTGCACCGCCGCCATGCAGCGCGCGCGGCCGCTCAAGCGCAATCCGCGCGAGCTGGCCGGCGCGGTCATCGAGGCGCTGCAGCGCCAGCCGGCGGTGCAGCAATGGGTCGAGGCGATGGAGATCGCCGGCCCCGGCTTCATCAACCTGCGGCTCAAGGCGGCGGCGCGCCAGTCGGTGGTGCGCGAGGTGCTGGCGGCCGGCGCCGCCTTCGGCCGCAAGCCCGGCTCCGGCGCGCGCGTGATGGTCGAGTTCGTCTCGGCCAACCCGACCGGGCCGCTGCACGTGGGCCACGGCCGGCAGGCGGCGCTCGGCGACGCGATCTGCCGCCTGCTCGAGGCGCAGGGCGCGCAGGTGACGCGCGAGTTCTCCAACAACAACGCCGGCGTGCAGATCTCCACCCTGGCGCAGTCGGTGCAGGCGCGCCTGCGCGGCCTCCAGCCGGGCGACGCCGGCTGGCCCGAGAGCGCCTACAACGGCGACTACATCGCCGACATCGCCGCCGACTTCCTCGCGCGCAAGACGGTCAAGGCCGACGACCGCGAGTTCA
>CAZFET010000179.1:0-7445 GCA_964517545.1 uncultured Burkholderiaceae bacterium | reverse complement strand
TGCCGCGATCCAGCCAGTCGGCCACGCCGCTGGCCCCCAGCGCGATGCGCCCGCGCGCCGCGGCGCCGTGCAGCGCACCCAGGTCGAACGCGAACTGCGCCGGCCGCGTGGTGTCGGACTGCAGCGCGAGCATCGGGCACGGCCAGACGGCCGCGGGCTCGGCCTCGAGATAGACGGTCGCGATCGGCTGGAAGCGCAGTGCACGCGCGAGCGCGGCCCACGGCGCCGCGTGCGGCTCGGCCAGCCGCGCCGATTCCAGCGGCCCGCAGGCGAGCACCACGGCGTCGACGGGTTCGCCGTCGACGCGCCAGCCGCCGCCGGCGCGCTCGATCGCGCCGACCCGCGCGCCGCTGCGCAGCTGCGCGCCTCGCGCCTGCAGCCAGCGCCGCGCCGGTTCGGGCAGCAGCTCGCTCAGCGCGACTCTCGGCAGCAGGAGGTCCGACGAACCCGGGCCGCCGAACAGCGCATCGTGCAGCACGCGCAGCAGCACCGCGGCGCTCGCTTCGTGCGCCGGCGTGTTCAGGGCCGCGACCGCGAGCGGCTCGATCACGTCGCGCCGCACCGCCTCGGGCAGGCGCGCGGTGAACGAGGCGACGTCCGTGTCGGGGTCGCAGCGAAAGCCGCCCAGCCGCCAGCGCGCCGCCGCGCCGAGCAGCGCGAGCCGCTCGGCCCACCGCCACCCGCGGTGCGCGATCACGCCGCGCACGAAGGCCGGCACCGGCGCGCCGCCCGGCAGGCGCAGCCCGCGGCCGTCGGGCTTCAGCAAGGCGAGCGGCAGGCGCAGGAACGCCGCGTCCACGTCGACCCCGACGCGGCGCATCGACGCGAGGGTGTCGCGATAGGCGCCGATCAGGATGTGCTGGCCGTTGTCGAGCGCGAGCCCGCCCGCGTCGATGCTGCGCGCGCGCCCGCCCGGCTGCGCGGCCATCTCGAACAGCTGCACCTCGTGGCCGAGCGAGACGGCCTCGACCGCGCACGCGAGCCCGGCCCAGCCGGCGCCGACGATGCCGACGCGCATCAGCGGCCGCGCCAGTGCGTGCGCGTCGCGATCCAGAGCTTGCGCAGCGGGGTGAGCGACGTGCGCTGGTGCAGCACGCGAAAGCCGTCGGCCTCGATCTCGCGCAGCAAGGTGCGGTAGATGTTGGCCATCATCAGCCCCGGCTTCTGCGCGGCGCGGTCGGCCTCGGGCAGCAAGGCCAGCGCCTCGTCGTAGGTGCGGTGCGCGCGCTCGGCCTGGAAGCGCATGAGGGCGGTGAAGCGCTCGCTGTAGCCCCACGGGGCCTCGCGCCTGAGCAGCTCGTTCGCCTTCACGTCGAAGCGCTGCAGCTCGTCCACCGGGATGTAGATGCGCCCGCGCCGCGCGTCCTCGCCGACGTCGCGGATGATGTTGGTGAGCTGGAAGGCGAGGCCGAGCCGGTGCGCGTACTGCACCGTCGCCTCCTGCGTGCGGCCGAAGATGCCGGCGGCCACCTCGCCGACCACGCCGGCCACGAGGTGGCAGTAGCGCGCGAGGCCGGGCCAGTCGAGGAAGCGCGTCTGCGTCAGGTCGATGCGGCAGCCCTCGATCACCGCGGCCAGATGCTCCTCGCGGATGTCGAACGCGGCCGCGTGCGGCATCAGCGCCTGCATCACCGGGTGGCTCGGCCGGCCGGCGAAGGCCTCGGCCACCTCCTTGCGCCACCACGCGAGCTTCGACGCCGCGACGCCGGGGTCGACCATGTCGTCCACCACGTCGTCCACCTCGCGGCAGAACGCGTAGAAGGCGGTGATCGCCGCGCGCCGCGGCGGCGGCAGGAACAGGAACGCGTAGTAGAACGACGAGCCGCTGCGCGCGGCCTTGTCCTGCACGTACTGCTGCGGCGTCATGCGCGCCCGCCCACGACGCGCCGCATGCGCCACGCGCGCCACAGCACCGGCAGCGCGTCCGCGGGGCCGAGCGTCGGGCGCCGCAGCAAGGTGCCGTGGCCGAGGGCCTCGATGCGATCGAGCACGCGCAGGCCGCCCTGCACGACCAGCCGCAGCTCCCAGCCGATGCGCCCCGGCAGCGCGAGCGCGAGCGGCGCCCCGTCGAGCATGAGGCCGCGCGCCCACGCGCAGGCGTCGGCGACGAGGGCCCGGGCTGCCGGTGAATCCTCGAGCGCGCGCAGCCGGGCGGGCTCGACGCCGAAGCGCGCGCAGTCGGCCAGCGGCAGGTACAGGCGCCCGCGCGGCAGGTCGACGCTCAGGTCCTGCCAGAAGTTGACCAGCTGCAGCGCCGTGCAGATCGCGTCGCTGCGCTGGCGCGAGCGCGGATCGTCGACGCGGTACAGGTGCAGCAGCAGCCGCCCCACCGGGTTGGCCGAGCGGCGGCAGTAGTCGAGCAGCTCGGCTCGGTCGGCGTAGGCGTTCTTCGTCACGTCCTGCTCGAAGGCGCTCAGCAGGTCGGCCAGCAGCGCCAGCGGCAGGCCGTGCTCGTCGATCGCGCGCGCCAGCGGCGCGAACACCTGCGGCCAGCGCGCCGACGGCGCCGCGCCGCGCGCTGCCGCGTGCAGGTCGGCGCGATAGGCGGCGAGCGCGGCCAGGCGCTCGGCCGGCGGCGCGTCGCCTTCGTCGGCGATGTCGTCGGCGGTGCGCGCGAAGCGGTAGATCGCGACCACGGCCGGCCGCAGCGCCGGCGGGCACAGCCATGACGCGACGGGGAAGTTATCGTAGTGGTCGACCGGCATCGGGCGCGATTGTCCATCGGCGCCCGGCGCACGTCCGGGCACGGCCGCCGAGCCTGCGTCCACGCGCGGCGCGCGGCGGCCCGGACGGCGGCCGGACCGATGCCTGCGTCGGCGGCATGGCTCTCGCGCTCCATTGACATCGCCGAAATCGGCCGACTACATTACTGACCGGTCAGTCAGTAACGCCCACTCCCGGTGCCGCCGCCGGTCGCTCCCGCCGGCGCCGTTCCTCGAAGACTCCTTGCCGCACGAGGCCGCCATGCGCTCCGTCGTCCTGCTTCCGACCCTTGCCGCGGCCGTGCTGCTCGCCGCCTGCTCGCGTCCCGAGCCCGCGCCCGAACCGATCCGCGCCGTGCGCACCGTCACCATCGAGGCCGACTCGGCCGGCACGACCTACGAGTTCGCGGCCGAGCTGCGCGCGCGCACCGAATCGCGGCTGTCGTTTCGCGTCGGCGGCAAGCTGGTGCGCCGGCAGGTCGACCTGGGCGACGCGGTCAAGGCCGGGCAGGTGCTGGCGCAGCTCGACCCGCAGGACCTGCGGCTGGCGCAGGACGCCGCGCAGGCCGCGCTGAACGCGGCGCAGGCCCAGCTCGAGCAGAGCACGGCCGACTTCCGCCGCTTCAAGGAGCTGCGCGACCAGGGCTTCATCAGCTCGGCCGAGCTCGAACGCCGCGACACCGCGCTGAAGGCCGCGCAGGCACAGTTCGAGCAGGCGCGCGCGCAAGCCGGCGTGCAGGGCAACCAGGCGCGCTACGCGGTGCTGGTGGCCGACGCGCCCGGCGTGGTGACCGGCATCGACGCCGAGCCCGGCATGGTGGTCGGCGCCGGCACGCCGGTGCTGCGCCTCGCGCACGACGGGCCGCGCGACGCCGTGTTCTCGGTGCCCGAGGACAAGGTGCCGATGGTGCGCGCGCTGCTCGACCAGCCCGGCGCGCTGAAGGTGCGCGTCTGGGGCAACGGCAGCGAGTCCCTGCCGGCCACCGTGCGCGAGGTGGCGGCCGCGGCCGACCCGGCGACGCGCACCTTCCAGGTCAAGGCCGATGTCGGCCGCGCGCCGATCAAGCTGGGGCAGACCGCCACCGTGCTGCTGGCCACGCCACGTCAGCAAGGCGTGATCAAGCTGCCGCTGGCGGCGATCCTCGAGCGCGAAGGGCGCAGCGTGGTGTGGCTGCTCGACAAGTCGACCATGACGGTGCAGCCGCAGCCGATCCAGGTGGCCGGCGCCGACGGCAACGCCGTGGTCGTCGCGGGCGGGCTGCAGCCGGGACACGTGGTGGTGACGGCCGGCGTGCACCTGCTGACGCCGGGCCAGAAGGTGAGGCAGTACGTGGAGCCGTCGGTCGTGAGCTCGGCCCCCTCCGCCGCCACGACCCCGGTCGCGCCGGCCGGCGCCGGTTCGAAGTGAGGCGCGCGTGAGCAGCATCGTGACACCCGACCTCGCCGGCAGCGCCGCCCCGGCATCGGCCGTCGCGGGCGGGCGCTTCAACGTCTCGCGCTGGGCGCTGGAGCATCCCGCGCTCACGCGCTACCTGATGGTGGTGATGCTGCTGCTCGGCTTCGCCGCGTACTTCCAGCTCGGCCAGGACGAGGATCCGCCGTTCACCTTCCGCGCGATGGTCGTGCAGGCGTTCTGGCCCGGCGCCAGCGCGCAGCAGATGGCCGAGCAGGTGACCGACAAGATCGAGAAGACGCTGCAGGAGGTGCCGCACGCCGACATCATCCGCAGCTACACCAAGCCTGGCGAGTCGCTCACCATCCTGCAGATCGAGGACAGCTCGCCGCCGAAGGACGTGCCCAACGTCTGGTACCAGGTGCGCAAGCGCGTGGGCGACATGCGCCACACCTTGCCGGCCGGCGTGATCGGGCCGGTGTTCAACGACGACTTCGGCGACGTCTACGGCTCCATCTTCGCGCTGTCGGCCGACGGCTTCTCCGACGAGGAGCTGCGCCAGTACGCCGAGCGCGTGCGCTCGCGCCTGCTGCGCGTGGGCGACGTGGCGAAGGTCGAGATCTTCGGCGCGCAGGCCGAGAAGCTGTACGTCGAGATCTCGCAGAAGCGCCTGGCGCAGCTCGGCCTCGACCTGAACCAGGTGATCGCGCAGCTCGGCGCGCAGAACGCCGTCGAGGGCGCGGGCGTGCTCAATGCCGGCAGCGACAACCTGCAGGTGCGCATCGGCGGGCAGTTCAACTCGGTCGACGAGCTGCGCCGATTCCCGATCCGCGCGGTCAACCCGCAGACCGGCCAGGCGAGCCAGCTGCGGCTGGCCGACATCGCCGACGTCAAGCGCGGCTACGAAGACCCGCCGCGCGTGAAGGTGCGCCACGACGGCAAGCCGGTCATCGCGCTGGGCGTGTCGATGGCCAAGGGCGGGGACATCATCGCGCTGGGCAAGGCGCTGGGCGCCGAGGCCGAGGCGATCCGCAAGGACCTGCCGATCGGCATCGAGCTCTCGCGCATCCAGGACCAGCCGCAGGCCGTGTCGCGATCGGTCAACGAGTTCGTGAAGGTGCTGCTCGAGGCCATCCTCGTGGTGCTCGCGGTCAGCTTCATCAGCCTGGGCCTGCACACGAAGCCGCTGCGCATCGACATCTGGCCGGGGCTGGTGGTGGCGATCACGATCCCGCTGGTGCTGGCGATCACCTTCGTGACCATGTACTACTGGGGCGTCGGGCTGCACAAGATCTCGCTGGGCAGCCTGATCATCGCGCTGGGCCTGCTGGTCGACGACGCGATCATCGCGGTCGAGATGATGGTGCGCAAGCTCGAGGAGGGCTACGACAAGATGCGCGCCGCGACCTTCGCCTACGAGATCACCGCGATGCCGATGCTGACCGGCACCCTGATCACCGCAGCCGGCTTCCTGCCGATCGGCCTGGCGAAGTCGGTGACCGGCGAGTACACGTTCGCGATCTTCGCGGTGACGGCGGCCGCGCTGGTCATCTCGTGGTTCGTGTCGGTCTACTTCGTGCCGTACCTGGGGGCGTGGCTGCTGCACACGCGCAGCAAGGTCGACACCGTGCACGGCGAGGCCGCGCACGAGCTGTTCGACACGCCGTTCTACGCGCGCTTCCGGCGCGCGGTGGACGGGTGCGTCGAGCATCGCTGGCTGACGATCGGCGCGACCGTGCTGGTGTTCGCGCTCGGCGTCGTGGGGATGGGTCGCGTGCAGCAGCAGTTCTTCCCCGACTCGAGCCGGCCGGAGATCCTGGTGGACCTGTGGCTGCCCGAGGGCTCGACGGTCCAGCAGAGCGAGGACGTCGCGCGGCGCTTCGAGGCGCGCATGCTGAAGGAAGCTGGCGTGGCCGGTGTCAGCACCTGGATCGGCAGCGGCGTGCCGCGCTTTTACCTGCCGCTGGATCAGATCTTCCCGCAGACCAACGTGAGCCAGGCGATCGTGCTGCCGAAGGACCTCGCCACGCGCGAGGCGCTGCGGCTGAAGTTGCCGGCGCTGCTGGCCGACGAGTTCCCCGAGGTGCGCGGCCGCGTGAAGCTGCTGCCCAACGGGCCGCCCGTGCCGTATCCGGTGCAGTTCCGCGTGGTCGGGCCCGACGCCGCGCAGGTGCGCGTCTGGGCCGACAAGGCCAAGGCCGTGCTGCAGGCGCATCCGTCGATGCGCGGCGTGAACGACAACTGGAACGAGTCGGTGAAGTCGCTGCGGCTGGAGATCGACCAGGACAAGGCGCGCGCGCTGGGCGTGACCAGCCAGACGGTGGCGCAGGCCTCGCGCACGATCCTGTCGGGCAGCACGATCGGCCAGTACCGCGAGGGCGATCGGCTCATCGACATCGTGCTGCGCCAGCCACTGGAGGAGCGCAACGCCATCACCGACCTCGCCAGCGCGTACCTGCCCACCGCGAGCGGACGCTCGATCCCGCTGGCGCAGATCGCGAAGGTGGAGTTCGGCTGGGAGCCCGGCGTGCTGTGGCGCGAAGGACGGCTCTACGCGATCACCGTGCAGGGCGACGTGGTCGAGGGCGTGCAGGGCCCGACGGTGACGATGCAGGTCTGGCCGCAGCTCGCCGCGATGAAGGCCTCGATGCCGCCGGGCTACGACATCCAGATCGCCGGCGCGCTGGAAGAAAGCAGCAAGGGCCAGGGCTCGATCGTCGCAGGCGTGCCGGTGATGCTGTTCATCATCTTCACCCTGCTGATGCTGCAGCTGCACAGCTTCAGCCGCGCGATGCTGGTGTTCCTGACCGGGCCGATGGGCATCGCCGGCGTGGCCGCCGCCTTGCTGCTGATGAACCGGCCGTTCGGCTTCGTCGCGATGCTCGGGGTCATCGCGCTGATGGGCATGATCATGCGCAACTCGGTGATCCTGATCGACCAGATCGAGCAGGACCGCGCGAAGGGCGTCGACACGTGGACCGCGATCGTCGAGTCGGCCGTGCGGCGGTTCCGGCCCATCGTGCTGACCGCGGCGGCGGCGGTGCTGGCGATGATCCCGCTGTCGAGGAGCGTGTTCTGGGGCCCGATGGCCGTGGCCATCATGGGCGGGCTGATCGTCGCGACGGCGTTGACCCTGCTCGCGCTGCCGGCCATGTACGCGGCGTGGTTCCGCGTGAAGCGGGCGCCCGGGCCGGCCGGAGCGGCGGCCGTGGCGCGCTAAAATTCGCCGCAAGCCACCTCGGAGGGGCCGCTCGCGCGGCCCCGATTTCCTTCCGACGTACCCCGCTTTCCTTCCGACACCCGCGCGGGTGGCGAAATTGGTAGACGCACCAGGTTTAGGTCCTGACGCC
>CAZFET010000178.1:0-7456 GCA_964517545.1 uncultured Burkholderiaceae bacterium | reverse complement strand
GTTTCGTCGCGTCGAAGCGCTCGTCCGTGGTGTGCCACGGATAGAACGAGTCCTTGCGCAGGCCCCAGCGGCGCTGGTGGGGGTCGAGGTCGTCGCCGGCGCGGAAGTAGAAGGCGAAGTTCTCCTCGCCCGACAGGTAGGTGCCCCACGGCGTCATGCCGCTCGCGCAGTTGTTGAGCGTGCCCAGCACCGTGCGGCCGGAGGGGTCGGCCGCCGTCTTCATCAGCGCGTGTCCGGCCGCCGGGCCCTGCACCGCGAACGGCGTGGCGGCGGTGAAGCGACGCGCGTAGCGCGACGGCCGCACCATGCGCCAGCGTCCGTCGCGCAGCTTGACCTCGATGACCGACACGCCGTGCGCGTTCTGCGACTTGGCGGTCTTCTCGGCCGTCCAGTCCTTCATCCCGTTCGGGTGCAGCAGGCCGTCGTCGGTGTACTCGTGGTTCATCGCGAGCAGCCCGCGCGTGCTGCTGCCTTCGAGCGGATAGAAGTGCAGGCCGTCGTGATGCATGCCCATCTGCAGCGCCTGCTCGGCCGCGCTGTTCGACGCGTCGGGCTTCCATTCGGGCATCGCGCCGGCCACGCCGATCGGCTCGCCCCACGCGGCGATCACCTCGGCCACGTAGCCGTCGGGCACGACCAGGGTGTCGGCGCTGGTGACCGGCACGCCCTTGAAGCCGGGCGACGGCCGCGTGCCCGCGACGCCGGCTGGCCCCGCGCTGGCGCAGCCCGCGAACTGCGCGAACAGCGCGCTCGCCGCGAGCCCGAGGCCGCCGCGCAGCACGATGCGCCGCGCCGGGTCCGACACCTCGTGGATGCTCGGGTTGGCGCTGCGGTTGGAGTCCTCCATCGTCGAGAAGTCCTTGGCCATGGCAATGCACGCTGAGCGGGAAGTGGCGACCCCGGGACTCTACGGCGCGCGCGTGACACGACGCCACACGGGTTGACCTGAGGGGCGGCGCGTCGGCGGTGCTCGCCGCCCGGCGCGCGACGATCGAGCTTCCCAAAGTGCGCGACCGCCACGCCGTCCGTTCGGGCCGAGCCACACCATCCGTTCAGCCCGAACGGCAGGCTCACGACGTACGAGGGCTTCGACGAGCTCGGCCCGAACGGGATCGAGGCGTCGTCGACTCCGGAATGTTCAATAGACTCGCCCGATGCCGTCGTCAGCCGTGCTCCGCAGCGTGCTCACCCTGGGGCTCGGGGCCGTGGCGGCGGCGGCCTGCGAGTGGGCGCGCGTGCCGCTGCCGTGGATGATCGGCCCGCTCGTGGCCACGGCCGCCTTCGGCATGGCCGGCGTGCCGGTGGCGGCGTCGGCCACCTTGCGCAACCTCGGCCAGGCGGTCATCGGCGCGGCGCTCGGCCTGTACTTCACGCCGCAGGTGCTGGCGCTGGTGGCCGCCAACGCGCTGGCCATCGGCGCCGGCATCGTGTGGGCCGTCGCGCTCGGCCTCGCGTTCTCGGCCTTTCTCGCGCGCAGCAACCGCGGTCGCGCGGGACTCGACCGCGTGACGGCGTTCTTCGCCGGCGCGATCGGCGGGGCGTCGGAGATGGCAATGCTCGCCGAGCGTCACGGCGCGCGCGTCGACCTCGTGGCCGCGGCGCACTCGATGCGGCTGCTGCTGGTGGTGGTGATCGTGCCGTTCGCCTTCCAGTGGTCGGGCCTGCAGGGGCTGGACCCGTCGCTGCCCGGCCCGCAGGGGGTCGACCCGCGCGGCCTCGCCGTGCTGGCGGCGCTGGTGGGCGCCGGCGTCGGCGCTCTCGTGCTGCTGCGCCTGCCCAACCCGTGGCTGCTCGGCCCGCTGGCCGTCGCGTTCGCGCTGACGGTCGGCGGCGTGGAGTTGTCGGCCGTGCCCAAGGCGCTGTCGAACGCGGCGCAGCTCGTGATCGGCGTCGCGCTCGGCACGCGGTTCACGCCGGCCTTCTGGCACACCGCGCCGCGCTGGCTCGCCACCGTGGCCGCCGGCACCGTCGCGATGATCGCCGCCAGCGCCGCCTTCGCGTGGGCGCTCGCGTGGGCGAGCGGCCTGCACCCCGCGACCCTGATGCTCGGCACCTCGCCCGGCGGCATCGCCGAGATGTGCATCACCGCGAAGGTGCTGCAACTCGGCGTGCCGGTGGTCACCGCGTTCCACGTCACGCGGCTGGCGGCGGTGCTGCTGCTCGCCGAGCCGCTGGCGCGCAGATTCGGACGCACACAGGTCGCGTCGCGCGGAGCCGGTTAGCGCAGCCAGCGCCCGCCCGGCCGCCCGAAGGGCGCTGCGCCCCCTCGGGGGGCAGCGAACGCAGTGAGCGTGGGGGCTCGACCAGCGCCCGCCCGGTCGCCCGAAGGGCGCTGCGCCCCCTCGGGGGGCAGCGAACGCCGTGAGCGTGGGGGCTCGATTCAGGCCGGAGGAATGCGCAGCAGCTGCCCCGGGTAGATCTTGTCCGGGTGCTTCAGCATCGGCGTGTTGGCCTCGAAGATCTTCTGGTACGCGTTGGCGTTGCCGTAGAACTTCTTCGCGATGGCCGACAAGGTGTCGCCCTTGGCCACCGTGTGCCACTGCGACGCGTCGGCCGGCTGCGCGACGGTGAGCAGGTCGTGGACCTGCGCGACACCCTCGACGTTGCCGCAGCACAGCACGATCTTCTCCTTCGTGGCCTGGTCGGGCGCGACACCTTCCACCGTGACCGCGCTCGTGGCGCCGTCGAAGGCGACGCTCAGGCCGTCGGCGCGCAGCTGGTTGGCCGCGATGTAGGCCTCGATCGCGCGCGCGGCCTTGGCGTTGAGCTCCGCGGCCTTCGCCTGCGCCGCCGCCGGGTCGGGCGCGCTCTGCACGGCCGCGGCGGCGGCTTCGGTTTCCTTGCGGCCGAACAGCTTCTCGCCGGCTTCCTTGAAGAACGACACGATGCCCATGGTCATGACTCCCGGTCGGTGGTTGGCAGGGACGGGCAGCATCGCACGCTTCGCCGCGCCGCGCGATGACGCGCAGGTGACCGACCGTTTCGGTCGGGCGCTGCGCGGCGCCGGCGGCGCGACCCGGTCGCGCGCACCGCCGGCGGCCGAGACCCGTCACGCAGGCCCGGTCGCGTCGTCTCAGGGCGCCAGGCCGAGCTCGCGCAGGCGTGCGTGCAGCGCCTCGGCGAACACGCGATAGCCCTCGGCGTTGGCGTGGATGGGGTCGGACTTCAGGCGCTCGTCGCCCAGCACCTTGGCCCACAGTCCGCCGACCAGCGGGGTGCGCAGCGCGTCGGCGACGTCCTCGTACAGCGGGTGGTCCGACAGCGCGCCGGTCAGCGCGCCGGCCAGGGTGGGCCGCGGCACGCCGACCAGCAGCACCTGCGCGCCCGCGTCGCGCGCCGCGGCGACGATGCGCTCGAGGTGGCCTCGGGTGTCGGCCTCGGGCAGGCGGCGCAGGAAGTCGTTGCCGCCGATGCTCACGATCACCAGCGCCGGCCGGTGCTCGGCCAGCAGCGCCGGCAGGCGCTGCAGCGCGCCGCCCGAGGTGTCGCCCGGCACGCCGGCGTTGACGATGCGCCAGCCGGTCGAGGCCGCCAGCACGCTCGGCCAGCTCGACTCGGGCGTCGCGCCGGTGCCGAAGGTGATGGAGTCGCCGAGCGCCAGCACGGTCGAGCCGGCCGGCAGCGCGGCCAGGCGTTCGCGCTTCGAGCAGCCGGCCAGCGCCAGCAGCGCAGCCGCGCCGAGCCGCAGCGCGCCGCCGAGCAGCGCGCGTCGCGTGGGTCCGTTCATCGTCTCAACCCGTTCCGTGCAGCAGCCCGAAGGCCACGAGGTTCACGCCCAGGTGCATCGCCACCGACAGCGCGTAGCCGCGCCACGGGCGGCGATGCCGCGCGCCCCACAGGAAGCACAGCGACATCAGCACGCCGAGCATCAGCACCTCGGCGCCGTAGAGCACCTTCACCGGTGCGTGCGCGAGCGCGAACAGTGCGGCCGCGAGCCCGACCGACAGCAGCGCCGCGCGCGCCGGCCACCACTGGCGCAGGCAGAACAGCGCCGCCGCGAACACGAGCCACAGCACCGCGTTCTCCACCAGCGGCGCGGTGAACAGCACGTAGCGCGCCTGCGTGGCCGGCGGCGCCGCGGTCACGACGCTCACCACCGGCCGCTCGACGCGCAGCGCCGCCGCGCCGAGCGCGAGCGCGCTCGACCACAGCACCGACAGCAGCACGGCCGCCAGCACCAGCCGCAGCGGCGCCTGCACGAACCAGCGTTCGAGCTGCGCGAGCGCGGGCGCGGGCGACAACGCCCGCAGCGCGCGCGCGTTCAGCGACTCAGGCACGGCGCCCCGCCATGCGCGAGCGGAACAGCTCGACCACGCTCACCTCGCGCGGGCCGGGCTCGACCTCGAACACATCGCCCGCCGCCACGCGGCCCGGCTCCAGCACCGCGAGGTAGAAGCCGCACCAGCCCGACTGCACCATCAGCCTGCCCGCCTGCGCAAAGCCCATGTGCGCGGTGAACTTGAAGCACGGGAAGCGCGGCTCGCTGACCACCAGCACGCAGCCGGGCAGGCGCAGCCGGTCGCCGATCCACGCGTCGGCCTCCACGAGACCCTCGATCGTCAGGTTCTCGCCGAGCGCGCCGGGCTGCAGCACCGCGTCCCAGCCGGCGACGCGCGCCTGCGCGCGCACGGTGCGCCAGAAGCCGTAGTGCTCGTGCGGGTAGGCGTAGACCGCCTTGGCCAGCCCGCCGTGCACCGAAGGGTCGGCCTGCTCGTCGCCGGCGAGACCGAGCCGCCGCACCTCGCCACCGCGCGCTTGTCGATGGCGCTCATCACGCTGCGACCGCCCGCGGCCAGCGGCCGCGCGCTGGCGACGTTGACGGCGACGATGCGTCCGATGCTGCGTGGCATGGGCATGCAGTGTAGAGAGCGGCGCCGAGCCTGCCGCGCGCGGATGCCGAGACGTGAAACCGCGGGCCGATGCCGCGAGCTGATGCCGAACCCCGATGCCGAGCCCCGATGCCGAGCCCCGATGCCGAGCCCTGGTGCCGTGCTCAGCGCAGCGTCCGCACCGCAACGGCCCGCCCCTCGACCGCCACGGCCTTGAAGCTCGCCACCGCGCCCGCGCCGGGCGCGAGGCCGAGCGCGTGCACCGAGCGGCGCGTGACCAGCGCCCACAGGCGCTGCCCGGGCGCGGCGGCGGCATCGAGCGCGAGCTCCACCGCGCAGTACGGCCCTTCGCGGTCGAGCACGCGGCGCACGGTGCCGGGCAGCTGGTTGCTCGCGCTGCTGGTCACGAGCTCGCGCTGCAGCGCGACGTCGCGCGCGCGCACGCGCAGCCGCACCGGCGTGCCCGGCGCGGCGTCGATGTGCGGCACGGTGATGAGCGCGGCGCCGATGCGCACGCGCGTGAGCTGCCAGTCGGGCCACTGCTCGGCCACGTCGCCGGCCAGCACGCTGCCGGCCTCGAAGCGGCCGAGCAGCGGCTGCAGCGACAGGTCCGACAGCACCTCGAGCGCGTCGCCGGCGGCGATGCAGCGGCCTGCGTCCATCACCACCACGCGGTCGGCCAGGCGCAGCGCCTCGTCGATCTGGTGCGTCACGTAGAGGATCGGCACGTTCCAGCGCGACGGCAGGCGCGCGAGGTAGTCGAGCAGCTCGTGGCGCCGCGGCGGGTCGAGCGACGCCAGCGGCTCGTCCATGAGCAGCGCCTGCGGCGCGGCGAGCAGCGCGCGGCCGATCGCCACGCGCTGTCGCTCGCCGCCGGACAGCGCGTGCGCGCGCCGCTCGAGCAAGGCTCCGAGCCCGAGCAGCGCGACCACGTCGTCGAACGCCGGGCCGCCGGTGCGCCCGCGCTGCGCCGGGTAGCGCAGGTTGCCGCGCACGCTCAGATGCGGGAAGAGCCGGCCGTCCTGGAACACCACGCCGAGCGCGCGCGCATGGGGCGGCAGGTCGACGGCCGCGGCGGCGTCGAACAAGGTGCGCCCGGCCAGGCGCAGGTGGCCGCGCGTCGGTCTGAGCAGGCCCGCCAGCGCGGGCAGCAGGGTGGTCTTGCCGGCGCCGCTGCGACCGAGGATGGCGGTGACGCCGTGCGCGGGCAGCGCGAGGCGGATCTCGACGCGCGTGCCCGCGTCGGCCGCGTCGCGTCCGCCGCCGCGCCGGCCGCGAAGCGTGCTCCATCGCGCCGGCGCGGCGCGCCGCTCGACGTCGGCGTCGAAGTCGAGGCCGTCGCGCGCGTTCATCGGGCGGCCTTCATGCCGCCTGCCCGAGCCAGCGCTGCACGCGCCGGTGGCTCCACTGCGCGAGCGCGAGCGCGGCCAGCGCGAGCAGCACCGACAGCCCCACCAGCCGCGCCGCCGCCGCGTCGCCGCCGGGCTGCTGCAGCGCGCTGTAGATCGCCAGCGGCAGGGTCTGCGTCTGCCCGGGCACGTTCGACACGAACGTGATGGTCGCGCCGAACTCGCCGAGCGACGCGGCGAAGCCGAGCACCGCGCCCGACAGCAGGCCGGGCGCCATCAGCGGCAGGGTGACGGTGGCGAAGGCGGTCGCGCGCGTGGCGCCGAGCGTCAGCGCGGCGGCCTCGAGCCCGCGGTCGACGGACTCGATCGCCTGGCGGATCGCGCGCACCATCAACGGCAACGCCATCACCGCCGCGGCGAGCACCGCGCCGCGGAAGGTGAACACGAATTGCCAGCCCAGCACGTCGTGCAGCCAGCGGCCGAGCGACCCCTGGCGGCCGAAGGTGACCAGCAGCGCATAGCCGATGACCACCGGCGGCAGCACGAGCGGCAGGTTGACCAGCGCCTCGACCAAGGTCTTGCCGCGAAAGCGTCCGCGCGCGAGCGCGAAGGCGATAGCGGTGGCCACGGGCAAGGTGAGCAGCACGGCGGCCAGCGCCACGCGCAGGCTGAGCGCGAGCGCGGCGGTCTCGACTTCGGTCATCGCGCCGATCAGCGCGGCGGCGGCCGCAGCGCCGTCTGCGTCGCGACGATGCGCCGGCCGATGCCGCCGCCCACCCACGCCGCGAACAGCTTGCCGGCCGGGTGCGGCGAGCGGAACGAACGCAGCATGTGCACCGGCACCTCGAGCTGCGGGTCGCCTTCGACCAGCGCGACGAACGGGCCGCGCGCCGGCAGCCTGGCGCCGCTCCACGCGGCGCGGTCGATCAGCACGTGGGCGGCCTTCTCGCGCGCGAGCGCGAGCGGCTCGGCCTTGTCGTCGCCGAGGTACCACGGCGCGGCGGGCGCCACGCCGGCCGCGCGCCACAGCGACTGCTCGGCCAGGTGCAGGCCCGAGCCGTCGCGCCGGCCCACGAAGGCGAGCCCGCCGGCGGCGATGCGCTTGAGCGCGTCGACCGCGTCGCGGCCGCGTCCCGCACCGCCGCTGGCCGGGCCGGCGATCAGCAGCTCCGCCGTGGCGACCCGGCGTCGGTCGTGGGCGAGACCTTGCTGCTCGAGCTTGAGCTCGGCCTCGGGCGCCATGCTGAAGGCGACGTCGGTCTCGCCGCTTTCCAGCGA
>CAZFET010000177.1:0-7525 GCA_964517545.1 uncultured Burkholderiaceae bacterium | reverse complement strand
GCCTGGATGCCGTGCGTGCCCTCGTGGATCATGTTCAGGCGGTTGTCGCGCCAGTACTGCTCGACCGGGAAGTCGCGCGTGTAGCCGTAGCCGCCGTGCACCTGGATCGCCAGGCTGTTGGCCTCGAGGCACCACTCGCTCGGCCAGCTCTTGGCGATCGGGGTCAGCACCTCGAGCAGCACGTGCGCGTCGCGCCGCGCCGCGTCGTCGCCGGTGTGCAGCTCGTCGACCAGTCGCGCGCAGTACAGCTCGAGCGCGAGGCCGCCTTCGCAGTACGCCTTCTGCGCGAGCAGCATGCGACGCACGTCGGCGTGCTCGACGATGCGCACCGGCGGCTGCGACGGATCCTTGCCGGCCGGGCCGATCGGCCGGCCCTGCGTGCGCGTGCGCGCGTACTCGAGGCTCGCCTCGTAGCCCGCGTAGCCGAGCATCACCGCGCCCAGGCCGACCGCGATGCGCGCCTCGTTCATCATGTGGAACATGCAGCGCAGGCCCTCGCCCGGCGCCCCCACGCGGTAGCCGACGGCCCCGGCGCGGCCGCCCGGACGGAACCGCCCCTCGCCGAAGTTGAGCAAGGTGTTCGGGATGCCGCGATAGCCGAGCTTGTGGTTCAGCCCCGCGCGCGCCCCGTCGTTGAGCTAGCCGGTGAGGCGGCCCTCGGCGTCGACCAGCTTCTTCGGCACGATGAACAGCGAGATGCCCTTCGTGCCCGGCACCAGCCGGCCGTCGGGGCCGGGGATCTTCGCGAGCACCAGGTGCACGATGTTCTCGGTCAGCTCGTGCTCGCCGTTGCTGATCCACATCTTGTTGCCGCGCAGCCGGTAGCGCGGGCCGAGCGGGTCGGCCTCGAAGTCGTCGCCGTCGGGTTCGGCGCGCGTCGCGATGTCCGACAGCGACGAGCCCGCCTGCGGCTCCGACAGGCACATGGTGCCGAACCAGCGGCCGGCGAACTCGTGCTTCGCGAACACCTCGCGCTGCCTGGGCGTGCCGTGCGCCATCAGCAGGTTGGCGTCGCCCGAAGTCAGCATGCCGCCGCCGCCCAGCCCGATGCCGGCCTTCGAGAAGAACGCGTTGGCCGCCATCTCCACCACGCAGGGCAGCTGCATGCCGCCCATCTCGTAGTCCTGCGCGGCGGCGAGCATGCCGCTGTCGACGTACGCGCGCGACGCGGCGTGCGAGCTCTCGGGCAGGATCACCTTCTCGCCGTCGAAGCGCGGCTCCTCGGTGTCGGCGATGCGGTTGAACGGCGCGAACTTCTCGCGCGCGATGCGCTCGCAGGTGTCGAGCACCTGCGCGAAGGTCTCGCGCGAGTGGTCGGCGAAGCGCGCTCGCGCTGCGAGCGTGTCGACGTGCAGCCAGTCGTACAGCAGGAAGTCGAGGGTCTGGCGCATGGTGGCGGCGATCGGGGACGGACGTTCGGGGTCGGGGACGGGGCTGCTGCGCCGGGGCTATCGAGCTTTCGACACTGCGCGACGGCTCATCGGCGCGCCGCGGCGGAAGGCGTGACCGACGGTGCGGCCGACGCCGTGACCGACGCCGTGACCGACGACATGACCGACGACGTGACGGCCATCGTCGCCGAGCAGCGCAGCACGTGCGCCCGCACGCCGGCCGACTCGCACCACACGTCGGCCTCGGTGAAGGTGAGCTGGCGCCCCGGCTTGACGACGCGCGCCTCGCACACGAGCCGCTCGCCCTTGGCGGCGCGCAGCAGGCTCGAGTGGATCTCGGCGGTCACGATCCACTGTCCTTCGCCGGCGGCGGCCTGCGCCGACGCGCCCATCGAGTGATCGGCCATCGCGATCATCACGCCGGCGTGGACCTGGCCCGTGTGCTGCAGGTGGCGCGGCGCGAGCTCGAGCGTGGTGGTCACCACGCCGTCGTCGAAGCCGCTCGCCTGCACGCCGAGGTCGGCCATGAAGGGCGTGGCCGCGAACACGCGGCGCAGCAGGTCGAGGTCGACGGGCGATGGCACGGGAGTCCTCCGGTGGCGGCGCGCTACGGCAGGCCGAAGTGCGCGAGCGCCGCGCGCGCGATCGGCGCGCCCCACTCCTGCACGAAGTGGCCCGCCTCGGCCACCTCCATCGGCGGCGGGCAGCCGCGGATCGCCTTGTGCAGCGAACGCATCGCCGACGGTCCGAGCACCGGGTCGCGCATGCCGATGGCCATGAAGCTGTCGCCCGCCCATTCGTCGCGCCAGAACGCGAGCGCCCGGCGCGACAGGCGGATCGGCGCGGCCTCCTCGCCGTCGCGCTGCACATCGGGCACGAGGTTCGGGAACGCGCGCAGCGCGACCTTGTGGCGAAGGTCGGGGAACGGGGCGTCGTAGGCGGCGATCTCGTCGGCCGTCATGTCGGGCGTGCCGCGCGCGATGAGCCGTCCCACCGCGAGGTCGGGCTGCGTGTTGGAGTAGTCGCGCCACTGGCGAAAACCGTCGGTCAGGTGTCCGGTGCCGAGCCCCGTGTTCATGACCAGCAGCCGCGTGAAGCGGCGCGGCATGTCCATCGGCAGGGTCAGGCCGAACAGGCCGCCCCAGTCCTGGCACACCAGCATCACGTCGCGCAGGTCGAGCCGCTCGACCAGCGACACGAGCATGCCGCGGTGCAGCTCCCAGGTGTGCGCGGCCGGGTCCAGCGGCTTGTCGGAGCGGCCGAGGCCGATCAGGTCGGGCGCCACCACGCGCAGCCCCGCCGCGGCGAACACCGGGATCATGTGCCGGTACAGATAGCTCCAGCTCGGGTTGCCGTGCAGGCACAGCGCGACGGCGCGCGCGTCGCGCGGGCCTTCGTCGACGTAGTGCACGCGCAGCCCCGCGTGCTCGGCGTAGTGCGGGGCGAACGCGTACCCCGGCAGGCGCTCGAAGCGCTCGTCCGGGGTGCGCAGCGCTTCCACGGTGTGCGCCGCGACGGGCCTCAGAGCACCTCGAACACGCCCGCCGCGCCCATGCCGCCGCCGATGCACATGGTCACGCACACGCGCTTCGCGCCGCGGCGCCTGCCTTCGATGAGCGCATGGCCGGTCAGGCGCTGCCCGCTCACGCCGTAGGGGTGGCCGATGGCGATGGCGCCGCCGTCGACATTGAGCCGCTCCATCGGGATGCCGAGCCGGTCGGCGCAGTACAGCACCTGCACCGCGAACGCCTCGTTGAGCTCCCACAGGTCGATGTCGTCCACCTTCAGACCCAGGCGCTGCAGCACCTTGGGCACCGCGAACACCGGGCCGATGCCCATCTCGTCGGGCTCGCAGCCGGCCACCGCGAAGCCGAGGAAGCGGCCGAGCGGCTTCAGGCCCTTTTGCTGCGCGTAGCTCTCGCTCACCACCACGCAGGCGCCGGCGCCGTCGCTGAACTGGCTGGCGTTGCCCGCGGTGACGACGCCGCCGGGCAGCGCGGGCCGGATGTCCTTGATGCCCTCGTAGGTGGTGCCGGGGCGCAGGCCTTCGTCCTTGTCGACGGTGACCTCCTTGCTGCGCAGGCCCATCACGGGATCGGCGACGCCGGCGGTGACGGTGATCGGCACGATCTCGTCCTTGAACTTGCCGGCCTCCTGCGCGGCGCAGGCCTTCTGCTGGCTCGCGGCGCCGTACTCGTCCTGCCGCTGCTTGGAGATGCCGTAGCGCCTGGCCACGTTCTCGGCCGTCTGCAGCATGGTCCAGTAGATCTCGGGCTTGGACTGCTGCAGCGCCGGGTCGAAAAGCATGTGCGAGTTCGCCTCGTTCTGCACGCACGAGATGCTCTCGACGCCGCCGGCCACGTACACGTCGCCCTCGCCCGCGATCACGCGCTGCGCGGCCATCGCGATGGTCTGCAGGCCGCTCGAGCAGAAGCGGTTGACGGTGACGCCCGACACGGTGATCGGCAGGCCCGCGCGCAGCGCGATCTGCCGCGCGATGTTCATGCCGGTCGCGCCCTCGGGATTGGCGCAGCCCATCAGCACGTCCTCGACGGCGCCGGGCTCGACGCCGGCGCGCTCGACGGCGGCCCGGACCGCGTGCCCGCCGAGCGTGGCGCCGTGGGTCATGTTGAACGCACCCTTCCAGCTCTTGGCCAGCGGCGTGCGGGCGGTGGAGACGATGACGGCCTGGGTCATGGTGAGGCTCCGCGGGGGATCAGTTGAACGTCTTGCCTTCGGCGGCCAGCTTCGCCAGCAGCGGCGCGGGCTGCCAGAACTTCGCGTCGTCGTGCGGGTTCTGCGCGAAGCGCTTCATCGCCTGCACCACGTTGTACAGGCCGTAGGTGTCGGCATAGCACATCGGGCCGCCGCGCCACAGCGGAAAGCCGTAGCCGGTGAGGTAGACCATGTCGATGTCCGAGGCGCGCAGCGCGATGCCCTCCTCGAGGATGCGCGCGGCCTCGTTGACCAGCGCGAACACCAGCCGGTGCACGATCTCGTCGTCCGGCACCTTGCGCGGCGTGATGCCCAGGGTCTTGCGGTGCGACTCGATCATCTCCTCGACCACCTTCGACGGGATCGGGTCGCGCTTGCCGGGTGCGTAGTCGTACCAGCCCGCGCCGGTCTTCTGGCCGAAGCGGCCCATCTCGCACAGCAGGTCGGCGGTCTTGCTGTAGCGCAGGTCGGGCTTCTCGACGTAGCGCCGCTTGCGGATGTACCAGCCCACGTCGTTGCCCGCCAGGTCGCCCATGCGGAACGGCCCCATCGCGAAGCCGAAGCGCTCGATCGCCTTGTCGACCTGCTGCGGCGTGCAGCCTTCCTCGAGCAGGAAGCCGGCCTGCCGCGAGTACTGCTCGATCATGCGGTTGCCGATGAAGCCGTCGCACACGCCGGACACCACGCAGGTCTTGCGGATCTTCCGGCCGAGTTGCATCACCGTGGCGAGCACGTCCTTCGCGGTCTTCTCGCCGCGGATGACCTCCAGCAGCTTCATCACGTTGGCCGGGCTGAAGAAGTGCGTGCCGATCACGTCCTGCGGGCGCTTCGTGAACGCCGCGATCCGGTTGACGTCGAGCGTCGAGGTGTTGGTGGCGAGGATGGCGCCGGGCTTCATCACCTCGTCGAGCGTCTTGAACACCTGTTCCTTGACGGCCATGTCCTCGAACACCGCCTCGATCACCATGTCGGCGTCCTTCAGCTCGTCGTAGCTCAGGGTCGTCTTCAGCAGCGCCATGCGCTGCTCGTATTTGTCCTGCGCCAGCTTGCCCTTCTTGACCTGCGACTCGTAGTTCTTGCGGATGGTGGCGACGCCGCGCTCGAGCGCCTCCTGCTTCGTCTCGAGGACGACCACCGGGATCCCGGCGTTCAGGAAGTTCATCGAGATGCCGCCGCCCATGGTGCCGGCGCCGATGACGGCCACCGTCTCGATCTTGCGCACCGGCGTGTCCTCGGGCACGTCGGGGATCTTGCTCGCGGCGCGCTCGGCGAAGAACGCATGGCGCAGCGCCCTGCACTCCGGCGTGAGCATCAGCGCGAGGAAGATCTCGCGCTCGATCGCCATGCCCTCGTCGAACGTCTTCGTCACCGAGGCCGCGACCGCGTCGACGCACTTCGGCGGCGCGGGGAAGTTCTTCGCCATCGCCTTGACCGTGTTGCGCGCGAACTGCAGGTAGGCGTCGGGATGCGGGTGCGTGACCTTCAGGTCGCGCACCAGCGGCAGCGGCCGCCGGCCCGCCACCTCGCCGGCGAACTGCACGGCGGCGGCCACCACGTCGCCGCTGTCGACCAGCCGGTCGAACAGCTTCTGGCCCGGCTGCTTCGCGAGCAGCTCGCTCTTGACCGGCTCGCCGCTGACGATCATGTTGAGCGCGGTCTCGAGGCCCAGCACGCGCGGCAGGCGCTGCGTGCCGCCGGCACCGGGAATGAGCCCGATCTTCACCTCGGGCAGCGCCACCTGCGTGCCCGCCGCCGCCACGCGGTAGTGGCAGGCGAGCGCGAGCTCGAGGCCGCCGCCCATCACGATGCTGTGCACGGCCGCGACCACCGGCTTCGGGCTGGTCTCGACCATGCGGATCAGGCTCAGCAGGTTGGGCTCGGCCAGCGCCTTGGGCGAGCCGAACTCCTTGATGTCGGCCCCGCTCGAGAACGCCTTGCCGGCGCCCGTGAGGACGATCGCCTCGACGTTCGGGTCGGCCCAGGCCTTCTCGAGGCCGTCGGCCACGCCGCGGCGCAGCTCGTGGCTCAGGCCGTTCATCGGCGGGTTGGACAGGGTGACGACGGCGACCTTGCCGCGGACTTCGTAGCTGGCGCTCATGCGGACCTCTTGCAGGTGCAACGGACGGAAGACGTGAACGGTCGTTCGATTCTGGTGGCGGCCGGCGCCCGACGCTGTCCCGGCGGCGACAGGCGCCCGCTGCGCGTCGAGACTACACCTCGAGCCACTCCTTGCGAATATAGGCATTCGCGCGCAGGTCGGCCGGCGTGCCCTCGAAGACGATCTGCCCGTGGCCCATGACGTAGCAGCGCTCGGAGATCTCCAGCGCGATGGTCAGCTTCTGCTCGACCAGCAGCACCGACACGCCGCGCCGCTTGAGCTCCTTCAGGTACTCGGCCACCAGCTCGACGATCTTCGGCGCGAGGCCCTCGGTGGGCTCGTCGATCATGATCAGGTCCGGGTCGCCCATCAGGGTGCGGCACAGGGTGAGCATCTGCTGCTCGCCGCCCGACAGCACGCCGGCCTCGGTGTGCTGGCGCTCCTTCAGGCGCGGGAACATCGCGTACATGTCGTCGAAGCTCCAGCGCGGCTTGCCGCCCTTGCCGGCGCCGCGCCCGCCGCCCTTCTCGCCGAGCATCAGGTTCTCGTGCACCGTGAGCTTGGGAAAGATGTCGCGGTTCTCCGGCACGTAGCCGATGCCCAGGTGCGCGATCTCGAAGGCCTTGCGCCCGAGGATCTCGGCGCCGTTCCAGCGGACGCTGCCCTGCCCGTCGACCAGGCCCATCACCGTCTTGACCGTGGTCGAGCGCCCCGAGCCGTTGCGCCCGAGCAGGCTCACGATCTCGCCGCCGCGCACTTCCATGTGCACGCCGTGCAGCACGTGGCTCTTGCCGTAGAAGGCGTGCACGTTGTCGAGCTTCAGGGTCATGGCCTCAGGCTCCCGCGACCTGCTGCTCGGCGAGCACCGAGCCGAGGTAGGCCTCCTGCACGCGCGGGTTGGCGCGCACCGCATCGGGCGTGTCGAAGGCGATCACCTCGCCGTACACCAGCACCGCGATCTTGTCGGCCAGGCCGAACACCACGCCCATGTCGTGCTCGACCGTGAGCAGGGTCTTGCCGACCGTGACCTCGCGGATGAGCTGCACGAAGCGCTTGGTCTCGCTCTTGCTCATGCCCGCGGTGGGTTCGTCGAGCAGCACGACCCCGGCGCCGCCGGCGATGGTGATGCCGATCTCGAGCGCGCGCTGCTCGGCGTAGGTGAGGTTCATCGCCAGCACGTCGCGCCGCTTGTCGAGGCGGATCATCTCCAGCACTTCCTCGGCGCGGTCGTTCGCGTCGCGCAGGTCGGCGTGGAACTTCCAGTACGTGTAGCGGTAGCCAAGGCTCCACAGCACCGTGCAGCGGATTTTCTCGAACACCG
>CAZFET010000176.1:3479-7583 GCA_964517545.1 uncultured Burkholderiaceae bacterium | reverse complement strand
AGTACAAGGCCACGCGCGCGCCGATGCCCGCAGACCTGGCGCGCAAGATCGAGCGCATCGACGAAGCCGTGCGGCTGCTCGGCTGGCCGGTGCTCGAGGTGCCCGGCATCGAGGCCGACGACGCGATCGGCACCATCGCGCGCGTCGCCGCCGCGACGGGGCACTCGGTCGTCATCTCCACCGGCGACAAGGACCTCGCGCAGCTCGTCGACGCGCAGGTGCGGCTCATCAACACCATGAGCGGCGAAGTGCTCGACCCGGCCGGCGTCGAGGCCAAGTTCGGCGTGAAGCCCGAGCGCATCGTCGACTACCTCACCCTGGTGGGCGACAGCGTCGACAACGTGCCCGGCGTCGACAAGGTCGGGCCCAAGACGGCCGCCAGGTGGATCGCCGAGTACGGCTCGCTCGACGGCGTGATCGCCGCGGCGCCGTCCATCAAGGGCGTGGCCGGCGAGAACCTGCGCCGCGCGCTCGACTGGCTGCCGCAGGCGCGGCGCCTGGTGACGGTGCTGACCGACTGCGACCTGTCGCCGCACGTGCCCGGCTGGCCGTCGCTCGATGCGCTGGCCTTGCGCGAGGTCGACCGCGAGGCGCTGCTCGAGTTCTACAAGCGCTACGGCTTCCGCGGCTTCCGCCGCGAGCTCGAGCAGGCGATGGGCCTGGCCACCGAGGCCGCGCCGCCGGCGCGCGTGGCGCTGTCCGGCGTCGCGGCGGCGGGTGAGGCGGCACCGGGCGACGACCCGCCGCCGGGCGCGCCGGCGCAGCGCCACTACGAGACCGTGCTCACGCGCGATGCGCTCGAGCGCTGGATCGCGCGCCTGCAGTCCGCGCCGCTGGCCGCGCTCGACACCGAGACCGACTCGCTCGATCCGCAGCGCGCGCGCATCGTCGGCCTGTCGTTCGCGGTGCAGCCCGGCGAGGCCGCCTACGTGCCGCTGGCGCACGACTACGGCGACGCGCCCGTGCAGTTGCCGTTCGACGCGACCCTGGCCGCGCTGAAGCCGTGGCTCGAGGACGCCGCGCGCGCCAAGGTCGGCCAGAACATCAAGTACGACACCCACGTGTTCGCCAACCACGGCATCGCGGTGCGCGGCTACACCGACGACACGATGCTGCAGAGCTACGTGCTCGAGGCGCACCGTCCGCACAGCCTCGAAAGCCTGGCCGAGCGGCACCTCGGCCGCAAGGGCCTGAGCTACGAAGACCTGTGCGGCAAGGGTGCGAACCAGATCCCGTTCTCGCAGGTCGACGTCGCGCGCGCGACCGAATACTCCGGCGAAGACAGCGAGATGGCGCTGCACGTGCACCAGGTGCTCGCGCCGCGGCTGGCGGCCGACGCGAAGCTGGAGTTCGTGTACCGCCGCATCGAGATGCCGACCTCGGCGGTGCTGGCGCGCATCGAGCGCCACGGCGTGCTGATCGACGCCGCCTTGCTCGCGCAGCAGAGCCGCGAGCTGGCCGAGCGCATGGTGGCGCTCGAACGCGAGGCCTTCGAACTCGCCGGCCAGCCGTTCAACCTGGGCTCGCCCAAGCAGATCGGCGAGGTGCTGTTCGGCAAGCTCGGGCTGCCGGTGGTCAAGAAGACCGCGAGCGGTGCGCCCAGCACCGACGAGGAGGTTCTGGCCGAGCTGGCGCAGGACTATCCGCTGCCCGCGCGCATCCTCGAGCACCGCAGCCTGGCCAAGCTCAAGGGCACCTACACCGACAAGCTGCCGCTGATGGTGAACCCGGCCACCGGCCGCGTGCACACCAACTACGCGCAGGCGGTGGCCGTGACCGGCCGGCTGGCGAGCAACGACCCGAACCTGCAGAACATCCCGATCCGCACGCCCGAGGGCCGGCGCATCCGCGAGGCCTTCGTCGCGCCGCCGGGACACGCCATCGTGAGCTGCGACTACTCGCAGATCGAGCTGCGCATCATGGCCCACCTGTCGGGCGACGAGGCGCTGCTGCGCGCGTTCGCGCAGGGCCTCGACGTGCACCGCGCCACCGCGAGCGAGGTGTTCGGCGTGCCGGTCGAGCAGGTCAGCAGCGAGCAGCGGCGCTACGCCAAGGTCATCAACTTCGGCCTCATCTACGGCATGGGCGCGTTCGGGCTGGCCAGCAACCTGGGCATCGAGCAGAAGGCCGCCAAGGACTACATCGACCGCTACTTCCAGCGCTTCGCGGGCGTGAAGCGCTACATGGACGAGACGCGCGCGGCGGCCAAGGCGCAGGGCTACGTCGAGACCTTGTTCGGCCGGCGCATCGTGCTGCCCGAGATCAACTCCGGCAACGGCCCGCGCCGCAGCGGCGCCGAGCGGCAGGCGATCAACGCTCCGATGCAGGGCACGGCGGCCGACCTGATCAAGCTCGCGATGATCGCGGTCGACACTGCGCTCGCCGGACGTCGCACGAAGATGATCATGCAGGTGCACGACGAGCTCGTGTTCGAGGTGCCCGAGGCCGAGCTCGACTGGGTGAAGCGCGAGGTGCCGGCGCTGATGGCCGGCGTGGCCGAGCTGAAGGTGCCGCTGGTGGCCGAGCCCGGTGTCGGGCCGAACTGGGACCGGGCGCACTGAGTGGCGGCACCGGCGCCATCGGCGCTGCAGGCTGACGCGCCGCAGGCGCTCAGCGCAGACTCGCGTCGGCCTCCATCGCCAGCGCGCCATCGGGCGCCGACGCCCACAGCGCCACGCGCCGGCCGTCGCGGTCGGGCACGCCGTTCACGTGGAAGGGCCGGCCGTCGAACAGCGGTCGCACGGCCCGGAAGCGGAACGACGCGACGTCGGCGTCGGGCCGTTCGCGGCGCAGCAGGTCGAGCAGCAAGGTGGCGATCAGCGGGCCGTGCACCACCAGGCCGGGGTAGCCCTCGACCGCGGTGCAGTAGCGGCGGTCGTAGTGGATGCGGTGGCCGTTGAAGGTGAGCGCCGAGTAGCGAAACAGCAGCACGTCGTCCGGCACGATCTCGCGCCGCCACGCGGCCGGCGCCGGTGCGGCCTGCGGCGGCGGCTCGGGCTCGCCCGGCCGGCGCGCGTCGCGGTACACGATGTCGTGGTGCTCGACCAGCGCGGGCGCCGACTCGCCGTCGCGGCGGATCTCATGCCGCACGGTCACGAACACGAGCGGGCCGCTGCGTCCGTCCTTGCGCGACACGCTCTCGATCACCGACGCGCGCTCGATGCGGTCGCCCACGCGCAGCGGCGCGTGGAACTGCAGCCGCCCGCCGGCCCACATGCGCCGCGGCAGCGGCACCGGCGGCAGGAAGCCGCCGCGCCGCGCGTGGCCGTCGGGGCCGAGCTCGGACTGCCGGTGCAGCGGCAGGCCGTACAGCCAGTGCCACAGCGGCGGCAGCGGCGCGCCGTCGGAGGCGTCGATGTCGTCGAGGTCGAGCGTCGCGGCCATGGCCTTGACGGGCGTGGCCCCGATCACGTCGTGCGCGACGTCGCGCCGGCCGGCCCAGGCCGCGAGGTCGGGCGGCGGCGGCAAGGGGGAGGGGGCGCCGTCCATGGCGCGCAGTGTGCCGCGGGCGGCCGCTGTCACGGAAGCGTCGCGCAAGCTTCATAAACTGCCGGCATGAACGACCGCGCTTCCGAGGCCGCGGCGCCGACGGTGGCCGCGCCGGCCGCCGCCCTGGCGCCGTCGCTCGCGCTGCTGAACCGCGAGCGCGCGATCCTCGAATTCAACCGCCGCGTGCTCGCGCAGGCGCGGCGCGACGACGTGCCGCTGCTCGAGCGGCTGCGCTACATCTGCATCGTCTCGTCGAACATGGACGAGTTCTTCGAGGTGCGCTTCGCCGACGTGCTGGAGGCCGCGCGCCGCGCCGACGGCGGCCTCGCGCAGCGCGAGCTGGCCGGCGTGGCGCAGGCCGCGCACGAGCTGGTCGACGACCAGTACGCGATCTTCAACGACGAGGTCATGCCGGCGCTGCGCGCGGCCGGCATCGTGCTGCTCAACCACGCCGAGCGCAACACGGCGCAGCGCCGCTGGGTCGAGGAGTTCTTCCACCGCGAGGTGCGCCCGCTGCTCGTGCCGGTGGGGCTGGACCCGGCGCATCCGTTCCCGCAGGTGGCCAACAAGTCGCTCAACTTCATCGTGCGGCTGGCCGGCAAGGACGCGTTCGGG
>CAZFET010000176.1:233-3469 GCA_964517545.1 uncultured Burkholderiaceae bacterium | reverse complement strand
GCGGCTGTGCACGAGCACGCAGATCTCGCTCGGGCGCGAGAACTCGATCGCCATCGTCAAGGTGCCGCGCGTGCTGCCGCGCGTGATGCGGCTGCCCGGCGCGGTGTCGGGCAGCGCGCAGTGCTTCGTGCAGCTCACCAGCGTGATCCGCGCGCATCTCGACGAGCTGTTCCCCGGCCGCACGGTCGAGGCGTTCTCGCAGTTCCGCGTGACGCGCGACTCCGACCTCGAGGTCGACGAGGAGGAGGTCACCAACCTGCGGCAGGCGCTGCGTCTGGGGCTGACCACGCGGCACTTCGGCCAGGCCATCCGGCTCGAGGTGGTGAGCAGCTGCCCGCCGGAGCTGTCGGAGTTCCTGCTGCAGCAGTTCAACCTGCCGGCCGGCGCGCTGTACCGCGTGAACGGGCCGGTGAACCTGGTGCGCCTGAACGAGCTGATCGACTCGGCCGACGCGCCAGCGCTGCGCTTCGCGCCGTTCGAGCCCGCGTGGCCGCAGGGCCGGCTGCCGCGCGGCAGCTCCATCCTCGAGCGGCTGCGCTCGGGCGACGTGATGCTGCACCACCCGTTCGAGAGCTTCGAGCCGGTGGTGGAGTTCCTGCGCGAAGCGGTGCACGACCCCGACGTGCTGGCCATCAAGATGACCATCTACCGCACCGGCAGCCAGTCGCCGCTGATGGACCTGCTGCTCGACGCGGCGCGGCGCGGCAAGGAGGTGATGGTCGTCGTCGAGCTGAAGGCGCGCTTCGACGAGGAGGCCAACATCAACTGGGCCGAGCGGCTGGAGGCCGTGGGCGCGCAGGTGGTGTACGGCATCGTGGGCCTGAAGACGCACGCCAAGCTGCTGCTGGTCACGCGGCGCGAAGACGGCCCGCGCGGCCCGGTGCTGCGCCGCTACGCGCACCTGTCGACGGGCAACTACAACCCGAAGACCGCGCGGCTGTACACCGACATCGGCTACCTCACGGCCGACCCCGACCTCACCAGCGACGCCGACGCGGTGTTCCTGCAGCTTGCCAGCCAGACGCGGCTGAAGCCGCCGCGCCACCTGCTGACCGCGCCGTTCCGCCTGCACCGCCAGATGGTGCGCCACGTCGAGCAGGTGGCCGATGCCGCGCGCGCGGGCCGGCCGGCGCGCATCGTCGTCAAGGTCAACGCGCTGACCGACGTGCCGCTGATCGAGGCGCTGGTGGCCGCGAGCCGCGCCGGCGCGAGCATCGACCTCGTCGTGCGCGGCGCGTGCATGCTGCCGCCCCGCGTGCCGGGGCTCACCGAGCGCATCCGCGTGCGCTCCATCGTCGGCCGCTTCCTCGAGCACACGCGGGTGCTGTACTTCCGCTGGGGCGACGGCAGCGGCGGGGGCGACGACGACGAGGCGCTGTACCTCAGCAGCGCCGACTGGATGGGCCGCAACATGTTCCGCCGCATCGAGGTGGCCTGGCCGGTGCGCGACCCGCGGCTGCGCCAGCGCGTCATCGACGAATGCCTCGTGCCGTACCTGCACGACACGCTCGACGCCTGGGAGCTGCGGCCCGACGGGCGCTACGAGCGCGTGCTCGACCGCATGCGCGGCGGCGCGCAGGACGGCGGCGCCGGCGGCGAGAGTGCCGCAGCGGTGAGCGCGCAGCAGGCGCTGGTCGAGCGCTTCCGTCAAGCGGGTTAGCAACGATGGACCTGATCCTCTGGCGGCACGCCGAAGCCTTCGACCCGCGCGACGGCGAGGACGACCTCGAACGCGCGCTCACGCCCAAGGGCGAACGCCAGGCCGCGCGCATGGCCGAGTGGCTGAACCACCGGCTGGCCGCGAGCACGCGCATCCTCGTCAGCCCCGCGCGCCGCACGCAGCAGACCGCGCAGGCGCTGGGTCGCAAGTTCCGCACCGTCGACGCGATCGCGCCCGACGCCGGCGCCGACGCGCTGCTCGCCGCCGCGCGCTGGCCCGACTCCGTCGAGCCGGTGCTCGTGGTCGGCCATCAGCCCACGCTGGGCCTCGTCGCGAGCTGCCTGATCGGCGGCGACCCCGCACGAAGCTGGACCGTCAAGAAAGGCGCCGTGTGGTGGCTGCGCTCGCGCGAGCGCGAAGGCGCGGGGCAGGTGGTGCTGCAGGCGGTGATCGGGCCGGAGTGTTTGTAGGACTGCGGGCTGCTGGTGGGCGGGGCGGTGGAGCGGGCGGGGAGCAGGGTGCTCGACGTCCGGTTCAGCCCTCGGACGTAGCGCCGACGGTGCCGGTCAACCGCCGACTCTTCGGCAACCCGATGTTCCGCGCGCTGTCCGCGCGCAGGGAGTTCCTGCCCCGGGGGGCACGACGATAAGATGCAGCGGCCGCGGGTGCGTTGGGTGGCGTCGGGTTGCCTGCGTTCTGCGGCGCAATTGTTGGGCGTCACAGATCGGGTTCGCACGACAGTACGTTCCAATCCACTCGGGAGCCATCGCATGCAGCTGACCGCCGTTCTCACGCACGCCGAAGAAGGCGGCTTCGTCGCGCTCAATCCTGAGACAGGGACCACTTCCCAGGGTGAAACCGTGGAAGAGGCGGTCGCCAACTTGCAGGAAGCGACGGCTTTGTACCTCTCGGAGTTCCCATTGCCCTCGCTAGGCCATCCGGTCGTCACCATCTTCACGGTGCCCGAGCCGGTTCATGCCTAAGCTGCCGCACGTCTCGGGCGCGGAAGTTCAGCGGGGCCTTGAGCGCCTTGGGTTCGTCAAGGTGCGCCAAAGCGGCAGTCACGTCGTCATGAAGCGCGAGGTGAAGGGCTGCGTGATCCCGATGCACAAGGAGATCAAGGTCGGCACGCTTGCTGGCATCCTGCGCCAGGCTGAAGTGTCGGCAGAAGACTTCATCGCTGCCCTTCAACGGTGATGTCCAATCCGTCGATCGAGCGGACGGTTTCCGGCGGGCCTTGCCCGCCGCCAACTGCTGCTCATGTCGAACAACAAGGGCTTCCCCCTTCAGCGTGTCCCTGACCCGTCGTTGCATCCGACATGCGTCAGCCGGCTTTGCCGGCTGCCACGCATGAGTGAGCTTCAACGTTGACGTGATCTCCTTTTTCTCCTATTCTTTCTTTTACAGAAAAAGGAGGTCCACATGCACTCGATCGAAGTTGACTTCGAGGTCTACAAGCAGCTCACGGTTCGGCGCGCCACTGAGCACGTCACATACAACGACGTTGTCCGCGAGCTCCTGGGTTTGAAGAAGGCCCCGGCCCAGGGCGCCGGCAGCAACGGTGCGGCTGAAGGCG
>CAZFET010000176.1:0-223 GCA_964517545.1 uncultured Burkholderiaceae bacterium | reverse complement strand
AACTAAGGGCGTGCGCTTCCCCGCGGGCACAGTGCTTCGCGCCGAGTACAAGGGGAAGCAATACGCAGCTACAGTCGAGGGAGGTGGGCTTACGCTCAATGGCAAGCGCTTCTCGTCGCCCTCCGCAGCTGCTATGGCTATCACCAAGAGTCCAGTTAACGGCTGGGTTTTCTGGGAGTGTCGTTACCCTGGGCAGTCAAACTGGCAACTCATCAAGACCCTG
>CAZFET010000175.1:0-7653 GCA_964517545.1 uncultured Burkholderiaceae bacterium | reverse complement strand
CGACAGGCAAGCTGCGCGCCGAAGGTTTGGAGCAGATCCTGCCGAAGGACAAGCTCGAGGCGCTCAAGCGCGCCGGCGGCGAGCACGGTTTCGCCACGGTGCTGGTCAACGACCCAGGACTGGTGGCCCAGCTCGATGCCGCGAAGGTGCGCTACGGCAGCGTGCGCCAGAGCAAGTGGCTCGGCGCGCTGATCTCCTGGGTTGCGCCGGCGCTGGTGTTCTTCGGCATCTGGTGGTTCCTCATGAAGCGCATGGGCGGCGGCATGGGGCACGGCATGCTCGAGATCGGCAAGAGCAAGGCCAAGGTCTACATGCAGACCGAGACGGGCGTCACGTTCAAGGACGTTGCGGGCATCGATGAGGCGCGCGAGGAACTGATGGAGGTTGTCGAGTTCCTGAAGAACCCGGACCGCTACAAGCGTCTGGGCGGCAAGATCCCCAAGGGCGTGCTGATAGTCGGTGCCCCCGGCACCGGCAAGACGTTGCTCGCCAAGGCGGTGGCGGGCGAGGCCGGCGTGCCGTTCCTGTCGCTCAGCGGTTCGGAGTTCGTCGAGATGTTCGTCGGCGTCGGCGCCGCGCGCGTGCGCGACCTCTTCGAGCAGGCCGCGGCGAAGGCGCCGTGCATCGTCTTCATCGACGAGATCGATGCCCTGGGCAAGGCACGCGGCGTAGGCCTGACGGGCGGTCACGAGGAACACGAGCAGACGCTGAACCAGTTGCTGGTCGAGATGGACGGGTTCGACACCAACCGCGGAGTGATCATCCTCGCCGCGACGAACCGGCCCGAGGTGCTCGACCCCGCCCTGCTCCGGCCGGGCCGCTTCGATCGCCACATCGCGGTCGATCGGCCGGACTTGAACGGACGGCGGCAGATCCTCGAGGTGCATGTCAAGAACGTCAAGCTGGCGCCTAGCGTCGACCTGGCCATGCTGGCCGCACGCACGCCCGGCTTCGCGGGCGCAGACCTGGCCAACCTCGTCAACGAGGCGACGCTGCGCGCGGCCAAGGGCGGCAAGGACGCGGTCGACATGCAGGACTTCGAAGAGGCGCTGGACCGCATCGTCGCCGGTCTCGAGAAGAAGAACCGGGTGATGAACCCGACTGAGCGCAAGTTCGTCGCCTATCACGAGGCCGGCCACGCACTGGTGGCTGAGCTCCGCAAGAACGCCGACCGCGTGACCAAGGTGTCCATCATCCCGCGCGGCATCGCGGCGCTCGGCTACACCCAGCAGTCACCGACCGAGGACCGCTACCTGATGCGCCGCAGCGAGCTGCTCGACCGGCTCGACGTGCTGCTCGGTGGCCGGGTCGCCGAGCAGCTGGTGTTCGACGATGTATCGACCGGCGCCGAGAACGACCTGCAGCGCGCCACCGACCTGGCGCGCCACATGGTGACGCACTACGGTATGAGCGAGGCGCTCGGCCTGGCGACCTACGACGCACGGCCCAGGCCGCTGTTCCTCAACGGCCCGACGCTGCCTGAGCCGCGCACGTTCAGTGAGCGCACCGCAGAGGCGATCGACGGCGAGGTGCGCCGGTTGCTCGATGAGGCGCGCGAGCGGGTGTCGAAGACGCTGGGGACGCACCGTGCGGCGCTCGAGTCACTCGCCGCACTGCTGCTCGAGAAGGAGGTGGTGGATCGGGCCATGCTGGACGGCCTGATGGCGTCGAGTGTCGCGCCTGCGCAGTTGCGCGTGGCCGCCGTGGCGCAGCTGCCGGCGGACGGTGCGCCGTGAGCACGCGGCGCGCGCTGCTGCGGCTGGCCACCATCACGGTCTCGCTGGCCGCCCTGGCGGTGCCCGGGGTGCGGGCTCAGCCGTCCGAGGGACGAGAGATCCTCGACAAGGTGGAGAAGCTGCTGTGGGGCAGCACCGTGCAGGGCGAGTACGAGATGACGATCGCCACGCCGCGCTGGCAGCGCACACTCGGCCTGCGACTGTGGATGGACCGGCCGCGGCGATCGTTCGTGCGCATCGTCTCACCGGCCAAGGAGGCCGGCATCGGCTCGCTGCGCATCGGCACCGAGATGTGGAACTACCTGCCCAACGTGGAGCGCATCGTCAAGATCCCGCCGTCGATGATGTTGCAGCCGTGGATGGGCTCGGACTTCACCAACGACGATCTGGTCAAGGAAAGCAGCATCCTGGAGGACTACACGCACAAGGTGATCGGCACCGTGCAACTCGACGGCGAGACCGTCGTGCAGATCGAAGCCGTGCCGAAGCCCGACGCGGCCGTGGTCTGGGGCCGCATCGTCTACTGGGTGCGGCGTGCCGACACGATGCCGCTCAAGCAGGAGTTCTTCAGCGAGCGCGGCGAGCGCGTGCGCGTGCTGACCTTCTCGGACGTGCGCAAGGTCGGTGGCCGGACCCTGCCGACGCGCTGGGACATGCGGCCCGACGCCAAGCCCGGGAACTCGACCACGGTGGTGCTGAAGGACGCCCTGTTCGACCGGCCGGTAGACGACGAGATCTTCAGCCAGCGCAACCTGCAGAAGCGATGAGCCCCAACCCCAGCGCGATAGTCCGCGCAACCTGGACCCGACGATGAACCACCACCTTCCCTGGGTCGCCGAGCGCGTGCGGCTGTTCCGCGACTCCGATGCCAACTTTGCTCGCTGGGCGCGAGGCTACGGCCCCATTGTGCACAACGACCAGACTCAACTGCGCGTGCACGATCTCGCGCAGGTGCTCGTTGCCGGCGGCAAGGCGGCCGACACGGCGAGCGTCTACCGCACGCTGTGGGCCGCGGACCGTCTCGCCGCGGCCGGCATGTGGCTCACCGTGCACATGACGTACGCCGACAAGGTCCATCCCGACGGGCGCGAGATGGTGTCCGGGGACTTCAAGGAAGCGCCCGAGGGCCATACCGGCGGCTCGCTGAACATCGTACCCGCCTATGTCGGCTATCTCGCTGCCAATGCGCTGACAGGCCTGACGCGCGGCTGGCTGATGGGGCAGGGGCATTGCGTGGCCGGCATCGATTCTGTCAATCTGTTGGTGGGCAACATGACACCCCGCCACGCCGAGCGCTACGACCGCAGCGAAGAGGGGCTGACACGCTTCGCGCGCGACTTCTACGGCTACGCGATCGACGCGGGCGGGCGGCCGGCGTCGCCGCTGGGCAGCCACGTCGGCCCGAACACGGCGGGAGGACTTTCCGAGGGTGGCTATCTCGGTTTCGCCGAACTGCAGTACGTGCACATGCCGCTGCGCGGCGAACGGCTGGTGGTGTTCCTCAGCGACGGCGCCTTCGAGGAGCAGCGCGGCAGCGACTGGGCGCCGCGCTGGTGGCGCGCCGAGGACTGCGGCTTCGTGGCCCCGTTCATGATCCTCAATGGACGCCGCATCGAGCAGCGCAGCACGATGCAGCAGCAAGGCGGCCAGGAGTGGTTCCACCAGCACCTGCGCCTGAACGGATTCGATCCGATGGAGATCGACGGCACGGACCCGGCCGCGTTCGCATGGGCCGTGCACGCCATGGAAGAACGGCTCGCCGCCTGTGCGGCGGCCGTGGCGGCCGGGAGCATCCAGTACCCGGTGCCGCTGCACTACACCGTCGCCGAGGCGCCGAAGGGATTCGGCTTCCCCGGTGCAGGGACGAATGCCGCACACAACCTGCCGCTGGCCGGAAACCCTCGCGTCGATGCGCTCGCGCGCCAGCAGTTCAACGAGGGCGCGCGTGCCCTGTTCGTCCCCGCTGGCGAACTCGACGAGGCGCTGGCCGTGCTCTGCCGTCATCGCGACCAGCAGCGTTCGCTCGAGCGCGACCACCCGCTGGCCCGTCGGCGGGTCGATGCACCTGCGATGCCGGCAGCGCAGTGGCATGCCGTCGGCACCGGCACGGTATCACCGATGGCCGCGCTCGACGCCGCCTTCGCCGCCATCGTGCAGGCGAACCCGCAGCTGCGGCCGCGTGTAGGCAACCCCGACGAACTGCGCAGCAACCGGATGGGGCAGACGCTGGACCTGCTGAAGCACCGCGTCTTCGCACCCGAGCCGGGTCTCGCCGAGGCGGTGGACGGCGCGGTGATCACGGCCCTCAACGAGGAGGCGGTGGTCAGCGCGGCGCTGGGCAACAAGGGCGGCATCAATCTCGTGGTGTCCTACGAGGCCTTCGCAGTCAAGATGCTCGGCGCACTGCGCCAGGAGATTCTGTTCGCACGACACCAGGCCGAGGCCGGCAACCCGCCGGGCTGGCTGTCGGTGGTCACGGTGGTGACCTCGCACACCTGGGAGAACGGCAAGAACGAGCAATCGCACCAGGACCCGACGCTGGCCGAGGCACTGCTGGGCGAGATGTCCGACACCGCGCGCGTGCTGTTCCCGGTCGATGCGAACAGCGCGGTGGCCGCGCTGCGTGCCGCCTACCGCACCCACGGCGAGTTCTGGACCCTGGTGGTGCCGAAGCGGCCGATGACGGGCCGGCTGAGCGGCGAGCAGGCGCAGCAACTGGTTGAGCAAGGCGCCTGCGTGGTGAAGGCCTGCGAAGCGCCCGATCTGCTGCTGATCGCCATCGGCGCTTACCAGTTGCAGCAGGCGCTGCTGGCGGCCGATCGGCTGGACGCGGCCGGTCGCCGAACGGCGGTGACCTGCGTCGTCGAGCCCGGCCGGTTCCGGCTGCCGCGCGACGAACGCGAGGGCACCTTCGTCGCGAACGATGCGGTCCTGGAGGCCCTGTTCCCGCCCGCGGCCACCGCGCGCGTCATCCTCTCGCACATGCGGCCCGAGCCGACCCTGGGCGTGCTGCGCCGCATCGACACCGGGCCGCGGCGGACGCGTGCGCTGGGTTACATCGCGCGGGGCGGCACGCTGGATGTCGCCGGCATGCTGTTCGCGAACCGCTGCACCTGGGCACACGCAGTGGCCGAGGCGGCCGAGGCGCTGGGTATCGATGCGGCGGGCGGGCCCGGGGCCGGCGAACAGGCCGCGGGGGGCGGGCAGGGTGATCCACGCACCGTGATGACGGCAGAGTGACGACCATGGCGCTGCCCTCCGCCATCGTGCGCACCGAGCACGTGACCAAGGTCTACCAGCGCGACAGCATCCCGGTGCCGGCGCTGCATCTGACCAGCGTCGAGATCCAGGAGGGCGACTTCGTCGCCCTGGTCGGTCCCTCGGGTTCCGGCAAGACGACGCTGCTGAACCTCATCGGCGGGCTCGACCGTCCGACCAGCGGCCGCATCTGGGTCGGCGATCAGGAGATCACGTCCCTGGGCCGCAAGGCGCTCGCCGAGGTTCGCCTGCGCCACATCGGTTTCGTGTTCCAGGAATACAACCTCGTGCCGGTGCTCTCCGCGCTCGAGAACGTCGAGTACGTGTTGTTGCTGCAGGGCGTCGATGAGCAGCGGCGCCGCGCCGAGGCTTTGCGCCTGCTGCACGCACTCGGGCTTGAGGGCATGGAGCACCGCCGGCCGAACGAGCTGTCGGGTGGCCAGCAGCAGCGTGTCGCGGTGGCCCGGGCGATCGCGGCGCGGCCGGTGATCGTGTTGCCCGACGAGCCGACCGCCAATCTCGACTCGCAATCGGGTTCGACGCTGATGGACCTGATGCGACGTCTGAACGAGGAGGAGGGCACGACCTTCGTCTTCTCGACGCACGATCCGATGGTCGTCGAGCGGGCGCGCCGCGTGATCCGGCTGCGCGATGGCCGCATCGAGGCCGACGAGCGGAGGCCGGCTTGATGATCTGGACGCTGGCGGCGCGCAACGTGATGCGCAACCGCCGCCGCTCCGTCATCACGGTGCTGTCGATCGCGGTCGGCCTGGCGGCGTTGACCTTCCTGTGGGGGTTCATCGACGGCATGAACCGGCAGATGATCAACAACACCACGCGCTACTTCGCGGCCGACGTCCAGGTCCACTTGAAGGGCTACCACGACGACCCCAGCCTGGACCGCGCGATCGAGGCCGGCGCGCGCGTGCTCGAGTCGGTGCGTGCAGATCCGGCGGTCGCCGCCGCGACCGCCCGCCTGGAGACCACCGTGCTGGCCAGCCGCGCCGACCGCTCACGCGGCATCCTGGCCTTCGGCGTTGACCCGGCACAGGAGGCGCAGGTCACGGACCTTTTCAAGGCCGTCGTTGATGGACGCGGCTTCGGCGGCGCCGACGACAGTGGGGTCCTGATCGGCGAGGGAATGGCCGAGGCGCTGGCCGTGCGGGCCGGTGACGAGCTGGTGCTGGTGGGGCAGGCCTACGACGGCTCGGTCGCGAGTGCGCGCGTGCCCGTGCGCGGCGTGTTCCGCACCAAGATCGACGACCTGGATGGCTACGTCGCGGTGATGCCGATGGCGGCGATGCGCGACTTTCTGGCCACGCCCGAGGCCGTCACCGCGGTGGCCGTGCGCTTGCGCGATCGGGGCGAGTTGGGTGCCAACGTGCAGTCCCTCTCCGCACGGGTCGGCGGCGGTCACGAGGTGGTGGGTTGGCCGGTGTTGCTGCCGATGGTGGCGATCAGCATCCGCTTCCACGAGGTGATGGGCTTCGTGGTGCTGACGATCTTCTTCGTGATGGTCGCCGCCGGCGTGGCCAACCCGGTGCTGATGGCCGTGCTCGAGCGCACCCGCGAGTTCGGCATCATGCTGGCGCTGGGCACCGGCCAGTCGATGCTGTTTCGGCTCGTCGTCGCCGAGGCCGCGCTGCTCGGTGCGGCCGGGCTGCTGCTGGGCAACGCGGTCGGCGTCGGCGCGACGGCGACGTTCGGTCGCGTCGGCATCGACCTCGGCGCCTTCGAAGCCGGGCTGCGGGCGATGCCGGGGCTGGCCGACGTGATCTACCCGGTCGTGCGTGCCGAGCGTAGTCTGGCGATCTCGCTGCTGGTGTTCCTGATCGCGCTGGTGATGGCGCTGTACCCGGCGTTCCGCGCGGCGACGCTCGAGCCGGTCGCCGCGATTCGTGGCATCGGCGAGAAGAGTTCCGGAGGCCGTCGGGGGGCGCGCCGCGAGACACGCGCGCCACTGCCGGTCTTCGCGCTGATCGCCACGCGCAACCTGCTGCGCAACCGCAAGCGCAGCGCGATCACGGTGTTCGGCGCGGCCTTCGCGATCGTGGCCTATGTGTTTCTCTATGGCTTCTTCGACGGTTTCGGCGAGCAGCTCGTCGACAACTCGACGCGCTACGTCACTGGGCACCTGCAGATCGAGCGCGAAGGACTACGGCGCGACCTCGCGCCGGAACTGGCCTTCGACGCCGGCGCGGCACTCGCCGCCGTGCGCGGCCAGCCCGGCATCACGGCGGCGGCGCCCCGCGTCCAGGCACAAGCCCTGGTGAGCAGCGCCACTAAGTCAGTGGGCGTCGTGCTGTACGGCGTCGTCCCAGCGCTCGAACGCGGGATCACGTTCCTGCACCGGACCTTCGTCGAAGGCGCGGCGTTGGAAGCCGGTGCCGACCGCGACATCGTGATCGGGCGACGGCTGGCTGAGAAGCTCGGCATCCGGCTGGGCGAGAGGCTGGTGGTGATGGCGCCCGGCGTGGCGGGCGAGCTGGGCACGGCGGCGTTCCGGGTGCGGGGCATCTTCGCCACCGAGAGCAGCGCTTTCGACGGTGCGATTGTCTTCGTCACGTTGCCGGCGTCGCAGCGCATGCACGGCCTCCGCCAGCGGGTGTCGTCGATCAACGTGCGTCTGGCGGACCGCGCCGAGGTGAACGGCGACGCG